>CAVEDI010000021.1:0-3928 GCA_963614405.1 Oscillospiraceae bacterium
GTGGCCGCTCAGACGCTCGCGGATAAACTGGCGCGACTGCTCGTCGGGGGCAAACTGCTCCAGGTCGGGCAGGTCTCGGGTGGAGCGCAGACCGAACTTTTCCAAGAAGGCGTTGGTCGTGCCGTAGATTATGGCCTGACCGCGCTGGGGGTCGCGGCCGAGCTCACGCACCAGGCCCTTGTCGACGAGCGACGCGATGACGCCGTCGGAGTTGACGCCGCGGATGCCCTTGACCACTTCGCGCGTGACGGGCTGGTGGTAAGCGATGACGGCCAGGGTCTCGAGCGCCGCCTGCGACAGCTTTTGCGTGTCCCAGCTCAACACATAGGCCTCGACCACGTCGTGGTAGGCGGGGTGCGTAAACAGGCGCCAGCCGCCGGCGACCTCGCGCAGCTGAAAGCCACGGTTGGCCTCCTCGTACTCAACCTTGAGCTCGGCGAGCAGCGACGCGCACTCGCCCGGGGCGATATCCAGTGCGCCGGCCAGCGCGGGCGCACTTACCGGGTCGCTCGACACCAGCAGCAGCGCCTCGAGAGCGCCTTTGAGGCTGTTTGCCTCCAGCGTGGAAAGGGTTGACATGATTGCGGCTCCTATTCGGTGAGCTCGGGGCCCTCGCCGGGCACGTATGCCTCGGCTCCCTCGACTCGGTTGATGCAGATGGTTCCGAAGATCTCGTCCTGGCTCAGCGTGAGCGAGCCGCGCTTGGCGAGCTCAAGCATGGCCAGGAAGGTGACGACGAGCTGCTCGGTGGTGGCATCGCCGTTCAGTAGCTCGCGGAAGGTGCAGGTTTGGTGCGCCATGGTAAAGCGGTCGACTGAGGCCACGGTCAGGTCGAGCGGCACGCGATGCGGCGCCACATGCTCGGCCTCCAGCAGGAAGGTCTGGCGCTTGCCGTCCAGGTCGGCACAGATGACGGCGAGACCGCGCAGCGTGATGCCGGCCAGATAGTCGGGCATTAGGCCCAAAAACTCCGGGTCGGGACCGGCCACACGCGGGTGCATGCGGCTTTCGGCCTGCATGCGGGCACCGAGGGCCGCCGCCGCGCCCTTAAACTGCTTGTATGCAATCAGGCGCTGAATCAGGACCTCGCGCAAGGCGTCGCCGTCGAGCGCGCTGAGCTCCTCGAGGTCTTCGTCGAACTCGTCATCGTCGTTATCGACTTTGCGCGGGGCCTCCTGCGGCACCAGAGAGGCAGCCTTGATGTCCAAAAGGGTTGCCGCGACCAGCAAAAAGTCGCTCGCCACGTCCAGGTCCAGCGCCTCGATGCGCTCGGCCTCGGCAAGGTACTGCTCGGCCACCTCGCTGATGGAGATGGCGCCGATATCTACTTTTTGGCGGGTTACCAGCTGCAGCAGCAGGTCGAACGGTCCGCTGTAGACCTGCGTCGACACGCGATACGACATCTTCGACCTCCTTTGACGGCGCCTTCGCGGCGCGGTTTGGGTGCATGCTGCGACCGTTTTACACGGACGACCTGTAAGTTTACCTTAGATACCGGCGATTGCGAAGTTGAGCAGCTGCTCAGCAAGCGGATACACGGTAACGTCGAAATAGCGGCCGATCACATCGATGCCGGTCCACATAGGCAGCAGGTATAGAACCAGGATGAGTATGGGCATAGCGTATTGCTGCAGGCGGTAATAGTTGTTGAGCGCCTTGCCCTTGAGGAAGGGCACGATGATCGACGAGCCGTCAAGCGGCGGGATCGGGATGAGATTAAAGAACGCGAGCGACAGGTTGACCACGATAAAGGTGGCGCCGAAGTTCATGATTTGGGAGGCCACGGCAAAGGACATGCTGGTGTAGAGGTTGCCGTATGCCGCGTGCATGAGGGCGGCTGCGAGACACGCGAGCGCGATGTTCGATGCGGGGCCAGCCGCGCTCACCAGGACCTCGTCGCGCTTGGGGTGCTTGAGGTTATTGAGGTAGACGGGCACGGGCTTGGCAAAGGCAAACACCGGGCCGCCGGCGGCGAGCATCAGCAGCGGCAGGAGAATGGTGCCAAACGGGTCGATGTGGTTGAGCGGGTTGAGCGAGACGCGGCCACGGGAGCGGGCCGTCTTGTCGCCGAGCGCCCAGGCCGCGGCGGCGTGCGCGCTCTCGTGGATCACGATGCCGACGATAACGGCAACGGCGCTGGCAAGCAAGTTTATCAGGTAGCTGCTGGACATGGCGCTCCTCTAGCGGACGCGGCGCGAGGCGCGCGTGAGCAGGTAGTCGGCCACAAACAGGATGACGGCCACGATGGCGTAATCCAGGCGGAACACGCCACCAAAGGGCGATGTGATGATGCCGTAGCCGGCGATGGCGCTCGGCAGCGCGCGTGAAAGCTCAACGACAAAGCCCACGATCTGCAGCTTGGCGGTGAGGCCGCTAAAACACAGCAGCACGGTCATCGCGCTCATAAAGATGCCGCAGATGCGGCACGCGATGGCGATGATGCTCATCGCCACAGCAGCGGCCTTACGAGAGTTCACGCGCGGTCTCCTCTTCGATCTGGGTGGAAAGTTCGAGCCATTCGTCCTCGAGCTTGGGAAGCTCTTGCTTAAGGCCGTTATATTCCCCCAGCGCGGCGTTGAACTTGTCCTGATCGGCATAAAGCTCTTCGCTGGCCATCAATTCCATAAGCTCGTCATAGCGGGCGCGCTTTTTGTCGAGCTCCGCCTCGATCTTCTTGAGCTGGTTGCGCACGCCCTTGAGCTTTTTGTTGAGCGCGGCGCGGGCCTGGGCCTCGGCGCGCTTCTGCTCCTTGGTCTTTTTGCCCTCTGCAGGCTTGGAAACGACGGCGGGCGCATCGGGTTGGGCCGCGGTGACCTTGGCGGACTTGGCCGTGGCCGGTGTGCTCTCCCCTGCTGCCTCGGCGGCGGCGCGGGCCGCGAGGTCCTCGCGCTTGTAGAGATAGTAGTCGTAGTCGCCGTCATAGACTGTGACCTTGCCGTCGCGGATGTCGATGACGCGGTTGGCCACAGCGCGTACTAGGTGCTCGTCGTGGCTGATCAGCACGATGGTGCCGGGGAAGTTTTGCAGGGCGTTCTCGAGCATGTCCACCGAGTCGATGTCCAGGTGGTTGGTGGGCTCGTCCAGGCACAGAAGCGCCTCGGGGGCCACGAGCATTTTGGCGAGCGCTAGGCGCGCCTTTTCGCCACCGGAGAGGACGCGAACCTGCTTCTCGATGGAATCGTTGTCGCTAAACAGGAAGGCGCCCAGCAAGCTGCGCTGCTGCGGCACGGTCCACTTGGGCGTGACGGTGTCGATCTCTTGCAGGACGGTGTTGGACTCGGTCATGCCTTCGAGCGCGTGCTGGGCGTAGTAGGCCACGCCCACGTTGGTGCCCAGGTCGCGGGTGCCGGTGGTGGGCGGCTCTAGGCCGGCGAGGATCTTCATGAGGGTGGACTTGCCGGCGCCGTTGGGGCCGACGAGCGCCACGTGCTCGCCGCGGTAGAGCTTGAGGTCGATATCGCTGTAGATGTGCTTGTCGCCGTATGACTTGGATACACCCTCGAGGCCCACGACCATGTCGCCGGAGCGCGGTGGGTCGGGGAACTTAAAGTCGATGTGCTTGTGACCCTCGGGCAGGATGACAAGCTCCTTTTTGATCTGCTCGATCTTGCGGATGCGCTCCTGCGCCTGGGCGGCCTTGGTGGGCTTATAGCGGAACTTGTCGACGAAGACCTGCATGTGGGCGATGTCGCGCTCCTGGGCGGCGCGCTTGGCGCGCATCTGCTCCAGGTTGTCCTCGCGTTGTTTGAGGTAGCTGCTGTAGTTGCCGGTGTAGGTGGTAACGCGACGGTTTTCGAGTGCGGCGACGTGGTCGACGCAGGCGTCCATGAAGGCGCGGTCGTGGCTGACGATGAGTACGGCGCCGTCGTAGTTGGCGATAAAGCCGCGTAGCCACTGGACGCTCTCGAGGTCCAGGTGGTTGGTGGGC
>CAVEDI010000022.1:0-4161 GCA_963614405.1 Oscillospiraceae bacterium
GCACACGGCAACAACCGGAACGCCCCGGACGCACTCGCGCGCCAATGCGGTCACCAGATACAGGTGATGGCAAAGCACCAGATCGGGCCGAAACTCAGCCACCGCCCGATCGATTGCAGCAGCAAATGCCCGCTCAAATGCCTTGAGCATCGAAGGCGTCAGGTCACGATAGCGTGTGGAGGGATAGGGCATGACATCGGACATACCGCAGATGGGAAACGGCAGCTCGGGCGACTCGAACGGTACGGCAAACACGGCAGCACGCCGGTCCAGCTCGCCTTGGGTATCACCCGGTGCCGCGCCGCAAAGCACGGCGGCGCGATGCCCCGTCTCGATCTGCTCGCGCACAAGCGCGGCAAGGTAGGTGCCACTGCCGGTGCTATCTGGTTTTTGTGCCGAGATATTGAGGATGCGCATGTCGCGGTACACCCCTAGGCCAAGGCGGCGGCGCGGACAGCCGCGCCGATCGCTCCGGCAAAGCGAGCCTGGGGCGAGGTGGTCACCGGCGACCCCAGTAGCTCGCCCAACCGCTCCACCACGAAGGCGTTCTCGCACAGGCCACCGGTCAGGTAGTACGGGGCGCCCGCGGCCTGCCCGGCCATGGTCGCCACGCGCGAGACCACGCTGTCGATCACGCCACGCGCAATGTTCTCGCGCGGCTCACCGCGACCGATCAGGCTGATGACCTCGCTTTCGGCAAACACGGTGCACATGCTGCTGATCTTGGTGGGCTCGCCGGAACGCGCCAGGTCGGCCATCTGCTGCTGGGAAATGCCCAGACGGTCGGCCATGATCTCCAAAAAGCGCCCCGTGCCGGCGGCACACTTGTCATTCATGGCAAACTTGGACACGCGGCCGCCTTTAAGCTGAATGACCTTGGTGTCCTGGCCGCCCACGTCAATCACCGTGCCGTGATCGCCAAACAGGCGCACGGCACCGGTACCGTGGCAAGTGATCTCGGTCACGACCTTGTGCGCATAGGGCACGGCGACACGGCCGTAGCCGGTCGCGACCACGCGAGCATCGTCGGCCGTCACGTCGTAGCCGGCCGCTGCCAGCGCCTCGCGCAGCCGTTCGGAAGCATCGACCGAGGAGAACCCGGTTGGCCGCACGCACGTCCACGCCACCGAACCCTCCCCGTCGACCACAGCAGCCTTAGCCGCCGTAGACCCGATATCGATCCCGATCCCTATCATGGCTCTCTCCCAATCTAAACATCAAAGGTAGCGGCGCGTTCAGGCGCCTTAGCTCTAGGTTTCTCAGGTGCCGGAGATTGCCCCGAAAGAGGAGCGCAGCGTACTTTGGGTACGCAAGCGACGGTTTGAGGAGCAAGATCCGGTGCCTGAGGAAGCTAGAGGGTTTCGATGAAGGCGGCGATGCGAGTCTCGATCTGGCCCATGTCGCCGTTGCTGTAGTCGGTCTCGATCTTCATATACGGAATGCCCGCACCCTCGACGGCCTCCTGCATGCGTGCACTCTCCACGTTAAAGGTGTGGCACGCCTGGAGCACGCTCTCCACTACGCCATCGACGTGATACTTCTCGCACATGGCCAGCGTGTTTTCCATACGACCGTCGTTGGGCGTCATGACCGAGCAGTTGATATCCAGGTAGCGGTCGGCGATGGCGCGCAGAATGTCGGGAGCCTCCGGGTCGATCATCATGGCCGCCGTGCGCTCGCCCGAGCAGTCGTCCATGCACACGACCACACCGCCGTTGGACTCGATAGTACGGCCGATCTTGTTGATCACGCCGCCCACCGGGCAGCCGGTGATCAGAATGCGCTTGGCGTCTGCCGCGACCGGGCGCTCACCCGCGTCGTAGGTCTCGCGCAGCTTGGCAACCTTTTGCTCCAGCTGCTGCGTATAGGCCTCGATATCAAAGCTGAACGTACCGGCAAACATGGTGCTCATCAGATCGACGCCGCTCATGGCCGCCGGCTGGTTGGCCTGCAGCGCAAACATCTCGAGCTGGGCCGCACGCAAGCGGTTGCGACGACGGACGGCAGCGCGCAGATCATCGTCGGTAATCGCGATGCCGTAGAAGTTCTCGAGCTCCTCCTTGAGCAGGCGGCACTCCTCGTACCAGCCTTCACGCTCGTAGGCGCGATTGCGACCCTGCGGAAGATGCAGAATGTGCGAGCGCTTGAGCTCGTTGAGCAGCTCGTACATCTTCTTCTTGCCGTCGCAGGTGGTCTCACCGATGATCATGTCGCTAAAGTACGTAAACGGGCACTTTTGCGAGTAAGCAAAACCGTAGGTCGACTTGATGAGCGGGCAGAGGTTTGCCGGCAGCACCTTCTCGGCCTCGGGAATCACCTCGTCGGATGTACCGCACAAGGCCACACTTGCAGCGCCCGCGGCATCGATAATCTCGAGCGGCGTATAGCTGCACAAAAAGCCGACCAGGCGATTACCCGCCTGCTTGTAATCCTTAACGCGAATAAACGCCGCCTTGCGCTGCCCGTTGAACTCCTCAAACGTGCGCGGCAACGGCTGTTCCTCGATATCGGCCATAGTAGTTCCCCTCTCTTGCACCGATATACCGACAATTAAACAACGAACCCACACCATACCCAAAAGGAAGCATCCTCTAGGGAATGGCGTCGATAAGCTCCTGCGTATACGGATCGCTCGGATGCGCGATCACGTCCTCGGCCGCGCCTTCCTCGACAAGACGACCGTGGTAGAGCACGCCAATCCGGTCGGACATATGCCGAACCACACGCATATCATGCGTGATAAACAGCAGCGCCACGCCCGTCGTGCGCTGCAGGTCGCGAAGCAAGTTGAGCACTTGGGCCTGCACGGACACGTCAAGCGCCGAGACCGGCTCGTCGCATACCACAAGGCGCGGCTCGCAAATAAGCGCCCGTGCCAGATTGAGTCGCTGACGCTGTCCCCCCGAAAGGTCATGCGGATAGCGGTCGTAATGCTCTGCCAGAAGACCGACCGAGGCCAGGGCCGAGAGCGCGCGCTCATGGCGCTCATCCGCATCGCGCACGCCGGCGATAATCAGCGGCTCCTCCAAAATGCGGCCGACACGGTTGCGCGGGTCAAAAGCCGTAGAGCTATCCTGGAATACCAGCTGGATCTCGCGGCGAAACGGCTTGCGTTCGCGCTCCGACATCGTGGCGAGGTCGTGCCCGCGATAGACAATCGAGCCGGAATCCGCACGCTCGAGACCACAAATCAGGCGTCCAGTCGTCGACTTGCCCGATCCGGATTCGCCAACCAGGCCATAGACCTCGCCCGGTGCGATCTCAAACGACAGATCGTCCACGGCGGTAAAGACCTGACGCTTAAAACCTGAGCCCGGCATGGGATACGTTTTAGTCAGATGTGAGACCCTAAGCAGGGCTTCGCTATCAACAGCCATGGCACTCCCCTTTCTCGACAAGCCAGCATTTAGACCGGTCGCACGCATTCACGGCAACCAGCGGAGGCTCCTGCGCGCGGCAACGCTCGTCCGCCCGGGCGCAACGAGGCGCAAAACGGCATCCACAGGGTATTGCCGTAAGCGGCGGCACTGTGCCCGGAATATCCGCCAGCGTATCAACTCGCTCGCCTTCGAGCGGCGGAATGCTCGCGATGAGCCCCTGGGCATACGGGTGGCTCGGACGCTCCATAAGGCCGCAGGCGTCGATCTCTTCTACGATTTGGCCCAGATACATGACGTGCACGCGCGAGCAGATGCTCGTAACGACACCCAAATCATGGCTGATAAAAAGCACCGCCATGCCCTCGGAACTGTTGAGGTCGCGCAGGAGATCCAAGATCTGTTTTTGAGTCGTCGTGTCGAGTGCCGTGGTGGGCTCGTCGGCGATAAGCAGTCGCGGATGACCGGCAAGCGCCATGGCGATCATCACGCGCTGGCGCATACCGCCGCTAAAATCGCCCGGATACATGTCGAAGCGAGCCGCGGCATCTCGAATTCCCACACGCTCCAACAGCGATTGAGCCTCGTTGCGGGCTTCGCGTCGGCTCACCTTACGGTGGGCCCGCACGGCCTCGACGACCTGGGCCCCGACCGTCATGACGGGGTTAAGCGAGCTCAAAGGGTCCTGGAAAATCATGGCGATGTCGCAGCCGCGCACCTCGCGCATGCGCTTGAGCGGGCGCGCCAGCAGATCCTCGCCATCAAACACAATCTGGCCCTCATA
>CAVEDI010000023.1:0-5250 GCA_963614405.1 Oscillospiraceae bacterium
CATGCGCAGATAGAGAGTGCGGTCGCCCAGCTTATACGAAGCGTCTACAAGGGCGCTCCAGCAGGGGATATCGACGGCATGACCGGCAGCAAGGCCGCTGTCGAGCCTGAAGGTGCTGACGGCCTGCTCAGTGGTGGCTCCAAAGTACTTGTCGGTGACTTCGGCGGCATCAATCGTGTAGCCGAGCTGCAGGAGACGAGACTGCACGTCTTCGACGGCTGCTCCTTGCATGCCCGTTGTAATAGGTTCCATGAACGAACCCCTTTCGGCGTACCATTCGTACTATTTGAGCGTCTGTCGGATAGACAACGCAAAGGGATGCATAAACATGCACTCAACAGTGTAGCAAGTTGTGCCTAAATACGCTGCTGACAGGTTTTATAACCCCCGTTAGTTAAGGCGCTCCACAAAGAAATCTGCCATGGAGAGGAACAGCTCGCGTGCGTGCGGATCAAGCTCAACGTTCTCGATGGCCGCTTTGGCCTTAGCGGTCAGGTCGAGCGCGTAAGTGTGGGCGTAATCGATGGAGCCGGTCTCCTGGAAGATCTCCACGGCGCGTGCGAGCTGCGCGGGATCATCGGTGCCTGAGGAAAGAATCGCCTCGACCTCGTCGTGGTGGCGCTCATCAGAGAGGGCGTGTACGGCGACAAGCGTGCGCTTGCCCTCGGTGATGTCGGTGCGGAAGTCCTTGTTGGCGGCTTCCTTAGTGCCGACAAGGTTGAGCAGGTCGTCCTGAATCTGAAAGGCGAGGCCTGTGTGTAGGCCAAAGGCGCGCAGCGCTTCGATTTGCTCATCGCTGCCACCGCCGATAATGGCTCCGGTGGCAAGCGGCGTGGCTCCGCTGTAAAACGCGGTCTTGTGCGTCGCCATGTCCAGGTAGTCATCAACCGAGATATCAAAGCGCCCGTCACGGACCCAACCCAGGTCGAGCGCTTGGCCCTCGATGGTGCGGACGATCATCTCGGTAAGCTCGTGGAGCACGCGCAGCTTCACGTCGGACTCCAGCGTAGGGTCGTCGAGAACCGTCTTGGTGACCATGGTGAGCGCCAGGTCGCCGCAATTGATGGCAAGGCCCGTGCCCTCGGTAAGGTGCATGCAGGGCTTGCCTCGACGAAGCTGTCCGTTGTCGGCGATGTCGTCGTGGATCAGTGCGCCCGACTGGAAATGCTCGATGGCTGCCGCGGCGCTGCGGGCGCTCTCAAAGCTACCGCCCACTGCGGTTGCGGCGAGCATACAGATAAGCGGGCGGTGGCGCTTGCCGGCGTTGGCCGTAAAAGCCGAGAGCGGCGCATACAGGTAGCGCTCGATATCGGCAGAGGTCGCCTGTCCGTCAAAGAACGTGGCCAGATAGTCGTTAATCTGGTCAAAGTGCTGGGCTAAAAAGCTGGTAAACGGACTGGACACGGGTTCTCGCATTCTTTCTGAGGTTGCATTGATGCAATATGCAGACAACATATTGCCACATCAGGGCGTTTGGCGCGGCAGTTTTGGCGATTTAGGACAACGGGCGTGCGTTTGATGGAGTGTGCCTAAATCAGCCTAAAATGCTCGAGCGCCGCAACGACACCGTCGTGATCGACGGTGTCGGTCACGTAATCGGCCTTATCCTTGAGATAGTCCGGCGCATTGCCCATGGCGATACCGACATCGACGGCGTTCATCAGCGAGACGTCATTGCTGGCGTCGCCAATGCCGTATACGGTTCCGTGGTGGGGATCGAGGGCGTCGAGTACAGACTGGATGCCCCCGCGCTTCGTGCATTCGCGGGGCGAGATTTCGGTTACCTCGAGTTCGAGCTCGTTAAAGCACAGCAGCGGCTCAAGTGCCTTATCTTGAGCGATGTGGTTGGCGAGTGATGTAGACATCAAGATCTTGTAGACACTGTAATGTTGCAGCTGCGTGACTGCGTCGCCCAGGGTGCGCGCGTATCCGGGAGCATCGGGCGCATCGGCACTCATGCGCACGACGCCGTTGAGGCCCTCAAAGCGGATGACCTCGCCCGATTGCTCAAGGTAGGGGGCAAGACGCTGCAGCATGCTGGGCGTCATCGACAGATCGCGAATTGCGTGTCCGTTGATCTCGGCGTAACCGCCCGCAAGACAGACGATGCCGGTCCAAGGCAGCTCAAGAAGTTTGGGATGGATGCAGCTCAGGGTGCGTCCCGTGCAGATAAAGGCCATATTGCCGTTGGCGACAAACTCGCGGATTGCCTGCGAAACCGCCTCGTTGGGATAGGGGGAGAGGTCCCGCTCGTCTTCGGGAAGGTCTTGGGCGAGCCTGGGGTCTTGCCAGGCGAGCGTTCCGTCGATATCGAAGAAGCAGATATCGCCGCGCTTATGGGCTGCGCTGGCGGCAGGGGAGGCCGAGGTGGTGGGCACAAATCCCGGCTCGAGGCCCATGATCTGGTCAAAATGCTCTTTAACGCGGGGAACGGAGATGCCGATGATCACCTGGGCGGTCTTGTCCGTAATGATGAGGCCCTTGGCGCCCACCGCGACAAACGACGCGTTATCTGCAACGATGGAAGGGTCTGCGACCTCGACGCGCAGGCGCGTGGCACAGTTGGTTGCGCCCACAATATTGCCAACGCCACCTAAAAGCTGAATTACCCGCTCAGCGAGGACGTGATCTTGATCGGATCGACTATTGACCTCGTCATTGGGAGATTGCTCTTTGGCAAAGCCGCTTTCCGTTAAACGATCGATTGCCGCGCGATTGGCAACATGATCCTCGCGGCCCGGCGTCTTAAGGTCATAGACCAAGATGAGTGCTCGAAAACTAACAAAAAAGATGAGGCTAAAGGCAAGGCCGATACCGAGCGCCAAAAGATAGGCACCGGCATGCGTGCGCATAAGCGGAATAAAGTTGAAGGCTGCCATCTCAATCAGGCCGCCCGAGAAGATGCCGACGATGCCAAAGAGATTCATGGTTGTGGCAAGGCAAGACGATAAGACGGCGTAGAGCAAAAAGAGCCCGGGGTGGGTGAACATAAAGAGAAACTCGAGTGGCTCGGTAACGCCGCAAACCACCGAGGCGACGATGGCGGGCAAAAGGATGACCTTAAGGCCGGCGCGGCGCTCTGGTTTTGCGGTGGAGTAGAACGCGGCTGCGATGGCAGGAAGGCCAAAGAGCTTGACCCAGCCGGTGGCGGTAAAACCGGCCCACGGCGCAAGTTCATTAAGGGGGCGCGTGCTATGGGAGAGGATGGGGAGCAAGCTGCTCCACGTGGCGTAGATGCCGTCGTTAATGACCAGGTTGTCGTAGTAGATCGGCATGTAGAGCAGGTGGTGCAGCCCCATGGGCTCGAGCGCTCGCTCCAAAAGCACAAAGATGCCCACGCCAAAGGGGCCGACGCTCGTAAGTGCATGGCGCAGCGTTTCGGTCATTGCGTATACGGAGGGCACGATGGCGGCCGAGATAGCGGCAAGGGCAAACACGGCAAAAAAGCTGATGAGGTAGACCAGCGAGGAGCCCGAGAAGGTGCCGAGCCAATCGGGAACCTTGGCATCGTAGAAGCGGTCATGGATGGCGACGACGGTTGCCGATACCGCCAGCGGGCCGATAATGCCGGTGTCGAGCGTCTTGATGCCGTCGATGATGGTGATGCCGCTAGCGGAGGTCAAAGACGACGGGTACTTAAGTCCAAGATTGTCTCCGCTCAGCTTGATGATCTCGCTCAAAAAGAAGCAGTAGGCAAAATAGGCGACGAGAGCCTCGAGGCAGCAACGAGCCGGTTGTTTTTGGGCAAGACCGATGGGCAGCGCTACGGCAAAAAGGAGCGGGAGGCGTTTAAAGACCGTCCACGAGCCGCGCTGGATGATGGTCCAAAAAGCGTACCAAGGGGTTCCGTATACGGCGAGATCGCCGACGATGTCCGCAGTCGTTGCGAGAGCGGAGACGCCGACCATGAGGCCTGATATAGAAAACAGCATGGCGGGCGCGAACATTGCCCCGCCAAAGCGTTGGATTTTTTGCAGCATGTTCTGCCTTCCGAATATCGAGGCGCGTTGCGCGTGGGGAAACGTTTAAACAATGGATTCATTGTAGAGGACCAGACGATTGTCGTACCGGCAGTTTTGAGCGAAACCGATTTGGGCATGACAGAAACCGTCAACGGTTAAATCCTGTCGCTTTACCGATATTCGGTTTAAACAACTTTAAGAAATGCTATCGTGCCTAGCCGGAAATGAATAATGTAGAGGTGAAACAATGCCAAAAGCGATATACGAAGGAATCTACCGAGAAATACGCTCGCGCATCATTAATGGGACCTATGCGTTTCAGGAGATGCTGCCAACCGAAGCCGAGCTGACCGCGGAGTTCGGATGCACTCGCAATACCGTCCGTCGCGCCTTGGGTATGCTGGCCGACGGGATGTTTGTGCAGCCCATACACGGCAAGGGCGTGCGCGTTATTTGGCTTAAGGGCGAAACCGACATGTTGGGCGCACTCGAAGAGGTTGAGTCGTTTGGCGAGTTTGCAAAGCGCAACAATGCCGTTGCATCGACGGACGTTAAGTCTTTCGAACATCTGGTTTGCACCGAGCAACTCTCTCGTCACCTGGGTTTTAAGGTGGGCGAGGAGTTGATTCGCGTAGTGCGTGTCCGAAGCCTCAACGGCAACGCGCGCCAAGTGGACCATGGCTATTTTTTGGCGTCGATCGCCAAGGGCCTGACTCCCGAGATCGCGGCAGATTCTATTTACGGCTATCTGGAGCACAAGCGCGGTGTCAAAGTGATGGCGAGCCGTCGTACGGTGAGTGTCGAGCTCGCCAACGATGAGGACTGCAGCTATCTTGACCTCGGCAAATACAACTGCGTTGCCGTCATGGAGAGTCAGTCGTACACTTCGGACGGCATCTTGTTTGAGGTGACGCACACTCGCACACACCCCGAGATCTTCCATTACCGCGTCAATTCCAAGCGATAGCCGGCTAGTTCGCAGCCTGACGAGACTCATGGCCTCAAAGAGAAAACGCCCGGTCAAACCGACGGTACATCGGCTTGACCGGGCGTTTTCTCTGCATTCGATAACAAATAATTGTTTATACAAAACTTGTCAAGTATCAAGTTGAAATTACCGTTCACCGAAGTTTTTCTACCGCTCTAGTAATACTTGTTCAAACAACTAGCCAAATAGCGTATCGTTCAAATCAGCAAAAGGGGCAAAGTCCCCGAGCCAATCTCCGAAGGCGGCGGCAAAGGGTGCCGCCACGGTGTGAAAGGGTGGATTGTAATGAAGAACGAAATG
>CAVEDI010000024.1:0-7560 GCA_963614405.1 Oscillospiraceae bacterium
ACAAGACGGTGACGATGAGCGCCGACGATTTGCAGGCTCCCGACATCATCCTGCTCGATGCTGCCGCAGCCGGAGTTGATGGTGTCGAGATCAACGACGCTGCCCGCCAGGGCGATGTCTATACGCTCAATGGCGAGCTGGTGGGTCGCAACCTCGACCTCAACACGCTGCCGAAGGGCCTCTACATCGTCAATGGCCGCAAGGTGGTTGTCAAGTAATCGACTTCATTTGTAGTCTGGGCGACTACTATGCGCGCCCATGACTTCCTTCTATTTCCCTTCCCCTTTCGAGGCATCAGTCCTCGGAAGGGGATTTTTTAGTATGCGCCACTTGAAATAATTCTCCATTTTCCTCGTTTATATTACGACGTAGTATGTCGATAGTGTATATTACGCGTAGTATGTCGATAGCTTATGTTATGACGTAGTAGGTCGATAGCCTATGATGCGACGTAGTATGTCGACGCCGAAGGTCCGCCCTTTTGCCGTGGTGGCAGGGTAGGGGACCGTTTGGCACGAAACGAACAAGAAAGAATGGAAAAAGGAATCAAAGGTTTTGTCCGCGACTTGGTGTCGCTGGAGAAGAAGCCCGTCCGCGGCCTGCTGGTCGTCGAGTGGGTGGTGATGGCCTACCTTGCCCTCACGCTTTTGCTGATATTGTTCTTATACACGAAGTTGCCCGAAGCCAATCTGCTGGTGATGGGCCGCATCCGCGTGCTTGCTATGACGGCCGCCCTCTGGCTGGTCTATCGTCTGTGGCCCAGCCGTCTGACGCGCCTCTTCCGCATAGCGGGCCAGATGAGCCTGCTCGGCGTATGGTATCCCGACATCTATGAGATCAACCGCGTGCTCCCCAACCTCGACCACGTCTTCGCCACGCTGGAGCAGACGCTGTTCGGTTGCCAGCCCGCCTTGCTCTTCCACGAGTGGCTACCCTCGCCCTGGTTCAGCGAGGCCTTCGATATGGGCTATTTCAGCTACTACCCCATGATCGCCCTCACCGTGTTCTACTACTTCTTCTGCAAGGCGCCGGGCGGCGACGTGTACGTGGTGGATAGCAATAACGTTACCCTGGGCGAGCGCGTGCTGGTCGAGTATGCCCTGCGCCTGGTGGATGAGGGCCGTAGTGCGGCCCAGATCGCGGCGGCTGTCGAGGCCGTGCGCGACCGTGTTGTCGTCATCGGCCTGCTCGAGACGCTTGAGTACCTCGTTCGCGGCGGTCGCCTGTCTGCTGCGGCTGGTGCTGTGGGTACGCTGCTCAACGTGAAGCCCGTGGTGGCAGCGGAGGACGGTCTGATCGTGCAGCTGGGCAAGGCACGCGGCTCCAAGAACGGCCGCAACCTGTTGAACCAGAAGGTTGAGCAGGCGGGCGGCGTCGACTTTTCTATGCCGCTGGCGCTCGGCTACACGGGCCTTTCGGACGCGGTGCTCAAGAAGTATATCGAGGACAGCGCAGCGCTCTGGGCCGGTCACTCCGAGGGCGATCTGCCCGTTCACACCATCGGTGCCACCATCGGCACCCACGTGGGCCCCGGCGCCGTAGCCGTAGCCTTCTTCCAACCCGCCAACTAACCGACCTGCCATAAACCACCACAAAGGGGACAGGCACCTTTGTGGTGGTTTATGCTTTTCCGGGTGGAAGGGAGCGAGCAATGGCGTCTGAGGGCTTTTTTGAACGGGTGTACGAGGTGGTCGAGCAGATTCCCGAGGGGATGGTCGCCACGTATGGTCAGGTGGCGCTGCTTGCCGGTCGTCCACGAAGCGCGCGGTACGTGGGGTATGCCCTGCATAGTAATCCGCGCCCCGGCGAGATTCCCTGTCACCGCGTGGTGTTTGCCGACGGGCACATATGCGAGGGCTTCGCTTTTGGCGGTCCCGATGCTCAGCGCGAACTATTGCTAGGGGAGGGTGTGGCGTTTAAGGACGACATGCACGTCGACCTGGCCGTCTGTCGTTGGCCTGCCGGACTCTAACAGCTCTGCCGTGGCCAGAACCACCACAAAGGTGCCTGTCCCCTTTGTGGTGGTTTTCTGTTGCAGGTTTACCGGGGCTAACTTATGGAGAAGCTATGGCGGCGAATATTGATGCTGCAAAGTAAACCACGGTGAACTATATTGTATTCAGCAACGGAGCAGGCAATAGGCGATGAAAAAGCCTGCCCTGTTGAGTTTGATTCGCATTCCTCCCCTCTGTGCGATTCAACGGTGTACTTCGGGAACGGGCCCGCCGGCAGCTGACTGCCGGCGGGCCCGTTCCTGTTTATCGGGGGAGTGCAATGGGCGGAGCCGAAGCAGTCCGGCTCCGAAAAAGGCGGACGTCGTAGCGCCCGCCCTAAAGCAATCGAAAGCTCAAGCCAGCAAATCGGTCTAGTACACCATGCCCATGGCGTCCTGAACCTCGGACAGGGTCTGCTCGGCGATCTCGTTGGCGCGACGGTTGCCCTCGTGCAGGACGTCCTTCACATAGTCCAGGTCGTTCTCGTAGCGCTGGCGACGCTCGCGGATCGGTGCGAAGTACTCGTTGACGGCCTCGGTCACGTACTTCTTGAGCTGGCCGGAGCCGCCCATGCCGATCTCCTCGGCAATCTCGACCTCGGAGCGGCCGGTGCAGATAGCGGCCGTCGAAAGCAGGCCGGACACGCCGGGGCGATTCTCGGGATCAAACGTGATCATGCGCTCGGAGTCGGTCTGGCTCTTCTTGATGCGCTTGGCCGTCTCCTCGGCGGTCATCGAAATATTGATGGCGTTGCCGTAGCTCTTGCTCATCTTGCGACCGTCAAGGCCGGGCAGCAGCGGGGTCTCGGACAGCAGCGCTTCGACCTCGGGAAATACCTTGCCATAGCGGTTGTTAAAGCGGCGAGCGATGGTGCGGGTGAGCTCGATGTGCGGCAGCTGGTCGCGACCGACCGGCACCACGTTGCCCTTGCAGAACAGAATGTCGCAGGCCTGGTGCACCGGGTAGGTGAGCAGAAGTCCGGTGAGCTCGTGGCCCGAGGCCTCCATCTCGGCCTTGACCGTGGGGTTGCGCGCCAGCTCGGCCTCGGACACCAGCGACAGGAACGGCAGCATGAGCTGGTTGGCGGCGGGCACGGCGGAGTGCGCGTAGATCATGGTCTTGTCGGGGTCGATGCCGCAGGCAAGGTAGTCCATGACCATGTTGTACACGTTGTCCTGGATGTGCTCGGTGGTGTCGCGGTCGGTGATGACCTGGTAGTCGGCGATGAGTACGTTGGTCCTGGCGCCCATGTTCTGCAGCTCCACGCGGCCCTTGAGGGTGCCAAAGTAGTGACCCAGGTGCAGACGGCCGGTGGGGCGGTCGCCGGTAAGCATGGTGAACTTCTCGGGCGTCTTGGCCAGGCCCTCGCGAATGGCGTTGCTCTTTTGCAGCGCGACTTCGTAGCTGTTCTCGTTTGGCATGATTGCTCCTAACGTTCGTTCGCAGGTTTTGATGATAGCGTGTTTATTGAGAGGGGTGGGCGTGAGTGGGTGAGGGACTGCCAGGGGCCGGCTTTCAAGTCCGCCGCGGCGTTCGCGCGAACGGCTGCCAACGCCTTGGCACATCCTCGGCAGCTTGCCCTAGAGCTTGTGGTGGCGCTCTTCTTTGCGCTCCTCGGCTGCCTGCTCCTCCTGCTTAAAAGCGGGGTCGTCGGGGGTGACCAGCTCGTCCTCGTGCGTGCGCTTGTTGTAATGGTGGCGCAGCACGGGTTCAAACAGGTGCAGGTGCTTGGCGAAGGCAGCCGAGCCAATGGCGAGCACGGTAAAGATGAGCACACGCATGGGCACCTCGACCTGGTTAATCGCGGCGGCGCCGGCCGAAAGCATGATGCACCAGGCATAGATGAGCAGCACGGCCTGTTTTTGGTTGTAGCCTTCTTGGATCAGGCGGTGGTGGATGTGGCCCTTGTCGGCCTGCCCAATGCTAATGTGGGCGCGCTTGCGGCGCACAATGGCGCTAAACGTGTCGATGATGGGCACGCCGGCAACGATGAGCGGGATGATAAGCGAGGTGAGTGCGGCGGTGCGGCTCACGTTGAGCAGCGAGATGGAGCCCAGCGCAAAGCCCAGCAGCAGCGACCCCGAGTCGCCCAAGAAGATGCTTGCGGGGTTGAAGTTGTAGTGCAAAAAGGCTAGACAGGCGCCAAAGAGCGCAATAGAGAGCGCGGCGGCGTCGATGCGGCCCGAGAGCACGGCCATCGAAAACATGGTGAACGATGCGATGCCGCAGATGCCCGTGGCCAAGCCGTCGAGGCCGTCGATGAGGTTAATGATGTTGGTGAATGCCACCAGATAGATCACGGTAATGGGGTAGGCGAGCCATCCGAGCATGATCTCGCCGGGAGCAAACGGGTTGACGATGACGCCGATCCGCAGGCCGCCCATGCAGGCGATAAGCGCGGCGAGGACCTGTCCGGCCAGCTTTTGCTTGGGCGTGAGCTGGAAGACGTCGTCGATAGCGCCGGTCGCAAAGATAACGGTAAAGGAGAGCGCCAGCATGGGATAGCTAATGTGAAGGCGCGGGTGCGGCACCAGGACGGGCGGCCAACCCAGGTACCAGGTGCCTAGGATTTGCACAGTGCAGGCGACGACCAGGCCCAAAAACACCGCCGTTCCGCCCAAACGCGGGATGGGCTTGGTGTTGATGCGGCGCTTAGAAGGATAGTCGACGGCGTCGAGCTTGATTGCCAGGCGCTTGACCAGGGGTACCGTGAGGAAGGTCGTGATAAAGGCCGCCGCTGCCACGCATAGGTACGGTATGTAGCTCGGGGATGAAGCCATGAATCTAAAAACCGCCAAGCGTCGAAGGAAAAGGTCAGAAGAACGCCATGCGCAAAGGGCATAGCCGAACCATGATACTCGACCAAGGGGGGTGCATGGAATTGCACGCAGCGATAATCACGCGCTTACCAGATATTGGGATGTTGTCGATGGCTTG
Source organism: Oscillospiraceae bacterium (assembly GCA_963614405.1). Taxonomy (GTDB): domain Bacteria; phylum Actinomycetota; class Coriobacteriia; order Coriobacteriales; family Coriobacteriaceae; genus Collinsella. The sequence goes on from CAVEDI010000024.1 coordinate 4,932, forward strand.
TCGGGATGCCGGCGTGGATCCATATGGACTGTAATGGCAATTTTCGGCAAAAGAAAACCACCCCCCACGTTACGAAAATGAACCCACCTAAAACAGGTGGGTGCCCTCATCGACTGTTCCAGCGTCCTTAACAACGAAGGATACCTGTACTAGGTACGACTGTGTGGGCTCCCTAAATAAACGCGACGGTTCACCCAGTTGCTCCGCGGGGGGCGGAATACCTACATCATAAAGCGGCACTTTATCGATTCCAGTCTTGACATTACAAAAATCGTGTCGGACGATTACGGCGCCTTGGGCTCGAGCCGTCTGTGGGGTTGATCCCTTTACGTTTGAGCTGCTGAATCGTTGTTTTGGAGCATGGTTTTATGCCGACGTCGTTGACCGAACTTTTTTCGCCCGCCTGCCATTTGTGTCCGCGCCGTTGCGGTGCGGCGCGCGATGAGGGCGCGCACGGCGTCTGCGGTGCTAACGACACGCTCAAGGTGGCCCGCGCCGCGCTTCATATGTGGGAGGAGCCGCCTATCTCGGGCGAGGCCGGTTCGGGCACGATCTTCTTTAGCGGCTGCTCGCTTAAATGTATCTACTGCCAGAACCACGAGATCTCGACCGGCAATTTTGGCCTTGAGATTTCGCCTGAGCGCCTGGTCGAGATTATGCTGGAACTGCAGGACCAGGGTGCCAACAACATCAATTTGGTGACGGCGACGCACTATGCGCACCTGTTGCCTGCCGCGATTGCCGCGGCACGGGCGCGCGGACTGGTTATCCCAATCGTCTACAACACGAGTGGTTACGAGCGCGCGAGTGCCGTGGCGGCGCTGGGCGACCTGGTCGATGTGTGGCTCACCGACTTTAAATATGCCGATGCCGGGCTTGCGCAGTCGCTCTCCCATATAAAGGATTACCCGCGTGTGGCCGTGTCGGGTCTGGCCCAGATGGCGCGCGAGATCGAGCGCCGCGGGGGAGAGTTGGTGGACGAGGACGGGCTTATGAAGCGTGGCATGATCGTGCGTCACCTGGTGCTTCCGGGGCATGCAGACGATTCGTGTCGCGTGCTGGACCTGGTGTGGCAGACGGTGGGCGACGTGCCGATCTCGGTTATGAACCAGTACACGCCCAATGCGCTCATGCGCGAGCAGGGCGGCGACCTGGCACGCGCCGTGACGCGTGAGGAGTACGAGCAGGTGCTCGACCATGCCGACGACCTGGGTTTTACGACGATGTTCTGGCAAGAGGGCGGCGCGGTAGACGAGAGCTTCACCCCGGCCTTCGACACCACCGGTGTTCTTACCAGCGCAAAGTAGTGCGTTCGTCGATGATTTTTCTGGGACGGGGATAAAAAATCATCGAGAGGATCGCCTGTTCGAAAAGTTGCCAAAATAGCCGCGCCCCAAAAAGACTGGTTATTGGGCGTTGACAGTTGGCGAGCCGTAGGTAAAATATCGACTTGTCCTGGGGACGTAGCTCAGTTGGGAGAGCGCTGCCGTCGCATGGCAGAGGCCGAGGGTTCGACTCCCTTCGTCTCCACCCTTGGATTTGATAAGCCGCTGACATTGTGTCGGCGGCTTTTTTTAAAAGAAAGGGCTTTACCATGGCCGAGCTTGAGTCCCAACCATTGTCCGACGAGGAGCGCGCTGAGTTGGAAGAGCTCCGCGCTGAGAAGGCCCGCCGCGAGGCTCGGGAAGAGGCCCGTCGCGAGCGCGAGGAGCTGGCTGCCCTGCGTGCCGAGCGTGCGAAGGCCGAGGAGGTCGCCTCGAACGCCGCATCCGCATCGGCGCCCGCGCCCGCACCCAAGCCCGCTGCTGCGAAGCCTGCACCTGCCGCGCCCAAACCTCAGCCTAAAAAGGCCGCTCGTCCCAAGTCCGTCGAGCCCAAGCCGAGCCGTGACGAGATGACCTTTGCCCAGCGCATGGTTACCTCCAAGGAACCTACGGGCGAGAACGAGATCCCCGGCATGGCGCCGGCTCAAAAAATCATCATTGTCCTTGCCCTCATCGCGTTTGTCATCTTTATGGGCTACACGATCCTGACCAGCATGGGCCTGCTCTAACCTATTTGCATCGGGCGTCATGTCCGCATCCTCTGCTCTCGTCTAACCCTCAAATTCTGTACCACACATCCGAAAGGTCGCCCCATGGCTTTGACCGACATCTCGCATCCCACCGACATTGCAATGCTCACCGATCTGTACGAGCTCACTATGGCCCAGGGCCTGTGGGAGAGCGGCAAGGCCAATGAGCAGGGTTGTTTTACCGCGTTTTACCGCGACCATCCCTTTGGCAGCGCCTATGCCGTCATGTGCGGCACCGCCGAGCTGCCCGAGCTGGTCGAGAACCTGCGCTTTACGCCCGAGGATATCGACTACCTCGCATCGCTTGAGGCCCCGGCCGGCGGCGCGATGTTTAAGTCCGCATTCCTCGACTATCTGCGCGATTTTCGTGCGCATGTAAACATCGACGCCGTGCCCGAGGGCGAGCTCGTCTTTCCGCGCGAGCCCATGGTGCGCGTCACCGGCCCCGCGCTGGAGTGCCAGCTGCTCGAGACGGCGCTGCTCAACATCGTCGGGTTCCAGACGCTTGTCGCCACCAAGACGGCGCGCGTGGTGCTCGCCGCCGACGGTCGCCCT
>CAVEDI010000025.1:0-18743 GCA_963614405.1 Oscillospiraceae bacterium
GGCGAAAAAGGCTGCAGACCGTGGGCTTAGGTATCGTACTCTGTGCCCCGAGAATGTTGTCTATCCTTGGCAGTACTGCGCACGCAAACCGCTGCATGAACAGCGCAGCCTGGCGTACTTTAAGCACGGCATTGAGCTTGCCGAGGTACTTGGGTGCGACCGTATGTCCATCAACTCGGGCTGGGGCGACTGGGACGAGGACCGCGAGGAAGCCTGGAAGCGCAGCCGCGAGCACTTGTCCATTCTGGCGGAGTATGCCGGCGAGCACGGTCTGGTGCTTACGATGGAAAGCCTGCGTCCCGAGGAGAGCAACCTTGTGACGACGGTTTCCGATGCGAAGCGCATGATTGACGAGGTCGCGAGCCCGTACTTACAGCCCATGGTTGATACAACCGCGATGGGCGTTGCAGGCGAGACGCTCGAGGACTGGTTTGCCGCCTTTGGTGATGGGGCAATTCACGAGATGCACTTTATCGACGGTGACCCGTATGGCCATCTGGTGTGGGGCGATGGCAAGCACGATATGGACGCCTTCGTCGCCACACTCAACGCCCATGGTTTCGACGGCATGCTGGGCCAGGAAATCACGGACGGTCGTTACTACGATGATCCGGCGGCGGCAGATGCCAAGAACATGGCCGCATTCGAGAAATATCTGATTGACTAAAACAACCATCGGCCACGCAGCCAACGTCATTGATTGCGGCCAAACAAGAAAGGAACTGGATATGAACGCACACGATCTGATCAAAGAGGCAATTGCCGAGAAGGGCAAGTTCGACAGTGTCTACTGGATTGCTTGCGGTGGCTCCATGATCGATTTGATCCCGGCCCATGAGCTTCTGCAGCGCGAGGCAACCACCTTCACTTCGTATATCTATACGGCTCGCGAGTTCGATATCATGCGTCCGCGTCGTCTGGGCGAGAAGTCCCTGGTCATCGCTTGTAGCCACAGTGGCAACACCCCGGAGGTCGTCGAGGGCTGCGAGATTGCCCTTGCTGCCGGCGCTACGGTGATCGCCCAGACCGACAACGCTGGATCTAAGATCGACACCGGTAAATGGACCACGTGGGTCTACCCGTGGGGCGAGGGCGTGCCGCAGGCCGAGGTCCCCGCTGGCATTTCGCTGTCGCTTGCGGCAGAGCTGCTCGATCAGCAGGAGGGCTACGCCGATCTTGCCGATATGTATGCCGGTATCGCCGAGATGGATAAGATTCTTCCCCCGGCACGCGAGAAGGTAAATGCCGAGCTGGGCGATCGCTTTGCCAAGCTTTGCCAGGAGCACGAGTTCTTCTATATTCTGGGCAGCGGTCCCAACTTTAGCCAGACCTACGGTTTCGCTATCTGCTCTCTTATGGAGATGCAGTGGCAGCACTGCAGCTACATCCACTCTGCCGAGTACTTCCACGGCCCCTTCGAGGCTACTCAGGATGGCGTTTTTTACTTCCTGCAGATGGGCTCCAGCGAGTGCCGTGCTATGGACGAGCGCGCCCTGGCGTTCCTTAAGACGCATACCGATACGCTGATGGTGCTCGATGCCAAGGAGTACGGTATGGAAGCCGTGCCGGCGAGCGTCCGTGCCTATCTGGACCCGGTGCTGTTCTACGCCATGAACTGCGAGCTGCGTGCCGCACGCGGCAAGGTGTTTGATCACGATCCCGATTTCCGTCGCTATATGGGTGTTGTCGAGTACTAGAAGGAGCAAAGGCCATGGCATTTAACGTTAACGCGCTCGGATTTGGCGACAACGTCGTCGATCGCTACGAGCATATCCACACCATGTATCCCGGCGGCAATGCGGTGAACTTCGCCGTTTATGCCAAGAAATGCGGTGCCGCACGCTCCGCATACATGGGCATTTTTGGCAATGACGCCGCTGCCGAGCATGTCATTGCAAGCCTCGAGGATGAAGGTATCGAGCTTGACAAGTGCGAGCAGATGATTGGCGAGAACGGAGCGGCTCGCGTGACCGTCGTTGACGGTGACCGTGTCTTCCTCGGCTCCAACGAGGGCGGTATCCGTGGCGATGCGCGCTATGTCCTCGATCGCTTTGACCTTTCGTACATGAAGCAGTTCGATGTGGTTCATTCGGGCAACTATTGCTTTACCGAGCGCGAGCTGCCCAAGCTGAAGGCTGCGGGCGTCACGGTCTCTTTTGACTTTTCGGACGACTCCACCGACGAGTACTACGAGCAGATTGCGCCCTACGTCGATTTCGCTTTCTTTAGTGCGGCGGATGCTGCGAGTGAGGACGAGATTCGCGAGCGTCTGGCATGGGTGAAGGGCCTGGGTCCGCGTTTTGTGTCGGCTACGGCGGGCGCCGAGGGCTGCATTGCTTACGACGGCGAGCGTTATTACCGCCAGCTGGCTAAACCGGTAACGGACATGAAGGACACCATGGGGGCGGGCGACTCGTTCCTCACCTCGTTTTTGATGTGCTATCTCGATTCCGCCAAGCGTGGTGAGGATGGCGCCGAGGCCATCGAGCGCGCGCTCGACTTTGCTGCCGGGTTTGCCTCGACCGTGTGCGGCATGGAAGGTTCTTGGGGCCACGGAGCACCAATCGTCGAATAGCCGAGCTGTCCCGGGGAGCTGTATTGGTGCCTTCCCGTGACTCGGTGGTCAAAAAAGCCAAATATGAGTACTGTGACTAATTTAGTCGCAGCAAAATCGACCCCTTCAGACGTGATTTGAGCGTTTGGAGGGGTTTAAGATTGCGAAAATGCAGGATGAGTGACTGTAAAAGTGTTAGTTAATGGACAATCGTAGATTATTCTGGTGGTCGGAAAGCTCAGAGTAATGTATCCATTTCGCTAGCAGTACTCATATTTGACGTTTTTTGACCACAGGGGTCAGCGAAGGCTAAAAACAGAGCGTGCATTTGCTAAAACCGCTGACTCAATATGCTTTGCGTCACAGTTTTTGAGCGAGGCGATGCGTTCTGAGGTCCTTGTGAGCGATTTGATGAGCGACTGCGCGCTTGTTTCTGTGTTTGCCTCCGCTGGTGCATCGGTCTCGAGCAGTAAACGATCGAGTGGAATCTGTCGTGCGTATTCGCGTCCTCGTTTAGATGCGAGCATGCGTTCGTTGACGGAAAAATAACAGCCCGCATTACGCGTGCGGACGAGTTCGTCCGAAGTACCGCTAAACCAGTGGAAGATGATAGCGGGGGAGTCGGAGTTTGGGGTGAGTAGCCCATGCGATTCGAGGACGTCCAGTACGGCTCCTGCCGAACGAACGGCGTGAATTGATATCACGCGTCCGGTAAGAGGATGCTGCACGAGCGCATCGCAGAGCCGGTTAAGTGCCTGTATTTGTAGCGGCTCACTTCCAGCAAAGCGCGCGGAAAAGTCGAGTCCGACTTCGCCGATGTAGCGTTCTTGGGCAGCAACTTCGCAAAGCAGATTGACTTCGACAAAACCGCAGTGGCCATCGGCGAGCCACCAGGGGTGAAGCCCAACGCCGGCGATGATGCCTGGTTGGCGACAGGCGCGCTCGTTTGCGGCCGAAAAGTCGCGCGGATTGACGCCGCAGTCAAATAGACCCAAGCCTAGTGCCGTCGCCTCATCGGCAACGGCGTCCGGGTGAGCCATTAAATCAAGATGGCAGTGTGCATCAAATAACCGGGGCTCCATCTCGGTGCGCTCCGCTAGTCCAGACGTTGGCCATCGGAGCGTACGCGCTCAGTGCCGCGGCCGCTGATCTGGCGGATAACCTCGCCGGCAATCATCTGGCCCATGATGGGCGGCATAAAGCTGGCGGTTCCCAGCTCGGTGCGCTCGTGGATGTTGGAAGGGTCGCGAGGCTGTGTCTTAACCGATTCCTCGCAGCTAAACAGTACATGCAGGCTCTTGATTCCGCGCTTCTTGCATTCTTTGCGCATAATGCGGCTCATGGGGTCACGTACCGTATCGAAAATGTCGGCAAAGCGGAGGCACTCGGGATGGAGCTTGTTGGCCCCGCCCATGGAGCTAACCAAACGAATGTCGTGGTCCTGAGCATATTTGGCAATGGTGAGCTTGGCCGAGATGGTGTCGATGGCGTCGACGACGTAGTCGAGCTTGCCGTCCGTCTGCTCCAAAACGCTCGCGAAGAAATCATCGATGTTGTCGCTCAGCAAGTATTCAGTTCGCTTGATGACGGCAGCGGCGGGATTGATGTCGTGGATCATGGCTTCCATCACGTCAACCTTGCGCTTTCCGATGGTGCTGTGAAAGGCGATGGCCTGACGGTTGATATTGCTGGGCGCGATGACGTCCTTGTCCAGAATGACGAAATGACCGATGCCGCCGCGGGCGAGTGCCTCGCAGCAATTGGAGCCCACACCTCCGCAGCCGAGCACCAGCACCGTAGCATCGGCGAGCTTATCGAGTGCCTCGCGGCCCATGATGATCTCGAGCTTGGTGTCGCGTGTCTCGATGGCGGCTGCGGCAGCGGTTTCGGTCATAGATATCCTCCGATGGGGAGTCGGTCGTGTTTTAGCTATCGCCATTATAGGTAATCGCCCATAGGTTGCGATGGCGTTTGCTTTGATGTGGTTTGAAGCATTGCGATTAAATAGTTAGACAAACATCTAAATATTGAGTATAGTGTGCACGTCATGAGAGATGATGAGAGGGGGTCTTATGCCGGGAGAGGGTTTTAAGGCGCTTACCGATCCAACGCGACGGCGCATTTTGGAGTTGCTGCGCGAGGGCAATTGCACGGCGGGGGAGCTTGCCGAGCATTTCGATATCAGTAAGCCGTCGCTGAGCCATCACTTGGCGACGCTCAAAAACGCCGGGTTGGTGACCGACGAGCGCCATGGCCAAAACATCGTATACAGCTTAAACACCACCGTCATGCAGGATTTAATTGGCTGGTTTATGGGCTTTACAAACACTGAAGGTGATAAGGATGAATAACGAAAACAAGGGCATTCACCCCACGGGGGTATCGTCGCGCGTGTGGATTGCGCTGGTCGCTCTGTGCGTCGCCAATGTCGTAGCGCACCTCATGGTGATGCCGAGCTTGCCTACGCAGATTCCCACGCACTGGGGCGCGAACGGCGCCGTCGACGGTTGGGGTCCTAGCTGGATGGCCTCTGCGCTCGGCGTGCTGCCTCTGGCGCTTCTCGCAATGTTCTGCATGGTGCCGCGCATCGACCCCAAAGGTGAGGCATATCGAACCTCGGGCAAGTTCTACCAGGGCTTCGTAATCGCCTTCACCTTGTTCATGTGCGCCATAAGCTGGCTGGGAGAGCTTACGGTCTGGGGCGTGGTGCCGGCGGTCGGTTCGGTTAACGTGCTGATTTCCGGTGTTGTCGGTTTGCTGTTCATCGGCGTAGGCAACTACTTGCCGCGTGTGAAGCAGAACTATACGCTCGGTATCAAGACACCCTGGGCGCTGCTTGCCGATCCCGAGAACTGGCGCCGTACGCAGCGTTTTGGCGGCGCCTGCTTTATGGTGCTGGGTATTGGCCTGATTGTGATGGGCGTGGCAGGCAGCGTGCTTTCGAGTGAAGTCGTCGCCGCGGTGATTGCGATACTGGCGTTTGGTTCGGTTGGAGCCGTCTACGTCTACTCGTATCTGTTGTGGCGCAGATCGCAGCGAGCCGCTCGTTAAGGTTGCGGAAAACTAGCGTACGCAGTTCATAGTATGTTCCGGGGGACTTTTCCCAGGTAGTATTAGGGGGTGTGGGCAACCATGCCCCTTTTTCGTTACGTTTCAGAGCTGGTTTTTCCATTTCGTTTCCACTAAAGCGAAACAAGAATAGGAAAACAGCAGGTAGAAAGGATAAAACAGGCATATGGCGGAGTTTATCTACCAGATGTATCAGGCTCGCAAGGCCCATGGCGACAAGGTGATCCTTGACGACGTGACCCTGAGCTTCTACCCCGGTGCCAAGATCGGCGTTGTGGGTCCCAACGGCATGGGCAAGTCGACCCTGCTCAAGATCATGGCCGGCATCGAGGAGGTCTCCAACGGCGATGCCAGGCTCACCCCCGGCTACACTGTGGGCATCCTGCAGCAGGAGCCGCCGCTCGATGACGACAAGACCGTCATCGAGAACGTGCGCATGGCGTTTGGCGATATGATCGCCAAGGTCGATCGCTTCAATAAGATCGGCGAGGAGATGTGCGACCCGGATTGCGACATGGACGCCCTCATGGCCGAGATGGGCAAGCTCCAGGACGAGATCGACGCCGCCGACGGCTGGGATATCGATTCCAAGCTCGGCCAGGCCATGGACGCCCTGCAGCTGCCCGATTCCGACATGCCGGTCAACGTGCTTTCCGGCGGCGAGCGCCGCCGCGTGGCCCTGTGCAAGCTGCTGCTCGAGGCTCCCGACCTGCTGCTGCTCGACGAGCCCACGAACCACCTGGACGCCGAGTCGATCCTGTGGCTCGAGCACTTCCTGCACAACTACCAGGGAGCGGTGCTTGCCGTCACACACGATCGCTACTTCCTGGATAACGTTGCCGAGTGGATCTGCGAGGTCGACCGCGGTCACCTTTATCCCTACAAGGGCAACTACTCCACGTATCTGGAGACCAAGGCCGCCCGTATCGAGGCGCAGGGCAACCGCGATGCCAAGCTCGCCAAGCGCATGGAGGCCGAGCTCGAGTGGGTGCGCAGCTCGCCCAAGGCCCGCCAGGCAAAGAACAAGGCCCGTCTGGCTCGCTATGAGGAGATGGAGGCCGAGGCCCGCGCAAGCCAGAAGCTCGACTGGACCGACATCCGCATCCCTGTGGGCCCGCGTCTGGGCAACAAGGTGCTCGAGGCCCATCACCTGCACAAGGAGTTCGATGGCCGTGTGCTCATCGATGACCTTTCGTTCACCCTGCCGCGCAACGGCATCGTGGGCGTCATCGGTCCCAACGGTGTCGGTAAGACCACGCTCTTCAAGACGATTGTGGGTCTGGAGCCGCTGACTTCGGGCGAGCTCGAGGTGGGCGAGACCGTCAAGATCTCCTATGTCGATCAGAACCGTTCTGGCATCGACCCCGACAAGAACCTGTGGGAGGTCGTCTCGGATGGCCTGGACCACATGATGGTCGGCGAGACCGAGGTTCCGAGCCGCGCTTATGTGGCGAGCTTTGGCTTTAAGGGCCAGGACCAGCAGAAGCGCGCCGGCGTACTCTCCGGTGGCGAGCGCAACCGTCTGAACTTGGCGCTTACGCTCAAGCAGGGCGGCAACCTGCTGCTCCTCGACGAGCCCACGAACGACCTCGACGTCGAGACGCTGTCCTCGCTCGAAGCGGCGCTGCTCGAGTTCCCGGGCTGCTCGGTGGTTATTAGCCACGACCGTATGTTCCTGGACCGCGTCGCCACGCACATTCTGGCGTGGGAGGGCACCGACGAGAATCCGGGCAACTGGTATTGGTTTGAGGGCAACTTCGAGGCCTATCAGGCCAACCGCATCGAGCGCCTTGGCGAGGACGCAGCCCAGCCGCATCGTATTCACCGTAAGCTGACGCGCGACTAGTAGCAAGTAGAAAGGCCGCCACCAAGGGCGGCCTTTCTTGTAGCAATTGCACTGCAGCTATGCCCTGGCTGCTGGTTTGATTCATAATCAAAGTCATCTCTTTGGGATTAAAGCCCGTTTTTGCTATGAGTGATTTTCTAATTCCGTTTAAAACGTAAAGACGCATTGGGTTGCAAGGACATAAGCAAATCGAATTGAAATATAACCAGTGCTGTAACGTTACAAAAAAGATTATAGAATAGGAGTACCTTATAAGTCGCTTCTCTAGAAAGAAGAACATATGCTTTCGCGTCGTCGTTTTCTGCAACTTGTCGCGTCTTCAATTGTCGCCTTAGCCGCACGTCCGAAAGAGGTTTTTGCTTCGACGGGCAATATTGATGGTGAGCAGATACAATTTACTTCTGAAATTGCGCAAGAGCTTGCCGATAAATATATAAAGGGACTCCTCGGCTATTCGTATACGCCTTCTGACCCTATTCCTTTTGTAGATGTTGATGGGTCCCCGCTTGGTTACATTGTTCCGGTTGTGACATCCAATAGAGCCGCGGGCTATTTGGTTTTAGATGCTTCAGATGATGAAATACTTACGGGATATCGTTTTGGAGACGGCTTAGTCAGCCCTATGGATCGGGGAGGAGATCTTGGTGTCGAGTCTTATTCGTTCAATAACCCAGTCGTAATGATCAATCCATTCGAATTCGGCGTGCAATCTTTGGACGGTTCAATAACAACAAATTGCGGAAGAACAATCCCGGCTGTTTCCATAGAAGGACGGCCTGTCGTTTTATCGAATAAACCTTCAAGCTGGAACGATGTTGTAATTTACGCAACTCAAATGCAGGATTACACAGTATCTGGGTTTCGTTCCATTTCTCAGTTTATGTCATATGATGAAAGCGAGATTAAGAGGCTTACCGCCCACTATGCTTGTATGGTGACAGCTTTTTCGAACGTTGCGGAACTGTATGGCATTGCCAATTTATATAGCGACCCTTCGCAATATATGCAGATATGGAATTACACCAATACCCATGCTCTTTCCGATGAAGAACAGACTGTTCCTGGCGTTGTTTTGGGTGGAACGCCGATATCAACCTGTGCAACGGGGTTTACAAATTACTGCGCAAGCAGAGGAAGTACTCTTATCGCCCGCACTGTCTCCTCTCCGGCTATCGCGAGCATTCAAAATGAGATTAACTCTAATAGACCGAATGTTTTACATGCGAGTTTGTACAACGGATCAGCCCATTCTGTAACAGCGGAGGCTTACGCCACACTTACTGGTAAGAAAACTGGAGAGACAAGGCAGATGATTGGCATAGCGGACGGCTGGAATTCATCTTTATCCTTCCTGAAGTATGATCAGAGCTATTATGCGTGGACTTATGGAACGACTTTTTCGAAGTAGGGCGATTCGTCTAGCTCTGTCTTTGGTGTTGATGGCTTCATTGGTGGGCTGTTCAACAAAGGAAGAGATATCGCGCGGAGGTTCCGGAGAAGTGACTGCGACAGACTCAGGTTCATTAGAAATAGCTGGCGGGCATGCCGATGTGATGTTACAAGGAAAAGGCGTGCTTAGGTCGATTGATGCTGAAGACGCTGTCTGCTCAATAGAGGATTTGAAGACAGGTGAAACTGCATCGTACCGAGTTTCAGATAATGCTGCGAATATGATTGAGTCGATACCGACTGGAGCGCAGGTTTCTTTTAGATACTTTGCTCCGCAACTTGAGGATGAGCTTGCTTCTCTGGTGTCTATATGCACCGATGACAACTAAAAGGCCTGAATTCAAACGGCCTCGGATGGTCAATTGGCTATCCGAGGCCGTTTTTTACTCGACCGGGGCTTCGACCTTGTCGATGGCCCAGGCGGCTCCGAGACCGCCGGTGGTGTTGCGGCGGATGCGCACGGTAACCTCGCGGCGCTCGCCGTCCTGCGTGTAGCGCAGGGGGAAGCTTGCGCGGTTTCGCGCGGCCTCGATGGTACCGCGCTCGCGGGCGATCCAGTAGTACTCGCCGACAATGCCGAGCGTGTCGGCGCCGTAGGGGAGATAGGTCGACAACTGGTGCAGAAGCGGGCCGGGGCAGAAGACCTCGGTTGCGAAATCGACGGGGAAGTCCTCAGGGATGGCGGGCGCTGCGGGTGCGGGGGTTGGGGCCGCTGCGGGTACCGAAGCCGGTGCCGGTGCGGGAACTTGGTCGCAAGTAGAGGCGGGCACGGATTCGATGACGGGTGCGGGCTCAGGCACCGGTTCCGGCTTAACTGCGGAATCTGCGGGCTTCACGGTGACGGGCGCGTCTACAGCTGCAGTTTCAAACTCAACCTGCATCGCGCTCTCATTCTCGACGCTCGACTTTGCTTCGATGGGCGTGGATGCCATAGTGGTGATGCCGGCGTTGGCGTTCTCGGGGTCATAGACGACCGTGAGCGAGATGGCGGGCTGCGGCGTCTCGGGCTCCGGCGTCGACTCGGTAGCGCCTTGATCGTCGGACTGATCGTCCTCAGCCTCGTCGCCAAAGACATCGCTGTTTTGGAACGCAGGCGTCTCAGGTTGGTTAGCGACTTCTTCGGTTGTCGACTTGGGAGTCTCGTTGAGCTCCGCAGTGGCTTCCTGCTCGGATATGACTTTGGGATCGGTCGTGGCGGCGATTTCGGTTTCGGCTTCTGCCGTTACCTCAATAGCGACTTCGATCTCTGCCTCGGGCTCGGGCTCCGGCACAGCTTCAGCCACGGGCTCGGGCTCGGGACGCTTAACGTGCTTGGGGCGCACGGCCTTGAGGTCCTTCTCGCCGCGCTTCTTCTTTTTGTAGGACTGCTTGGCGCTCTTGGTGGCCTTGGGCTTGTCCTCGCCCTTGGCAAGGGCGGCATCCCATGCTTCGTTGGCGATGACGGTGGCATACAGGCGACCGCCCTTAAAGACGGTCAGCCTAATGCAGTCATCGAGCTCCTCGAGCAGCTCGCGCGTGGACTCGAAGCCCAGGTCATAAGCGGCCATGTCGCCAGCGGCGAGTGCCTCTTCGACCTGCGTCATAAACGTTTGCTTGCCGCACCCAATCGCATCGCGCAGTAGGCGATACAGATAGATGTGGTTGCCCAGCGATAACGTGGGCCTAACTATTGTCTTGCTCATGGCAAATCTCCTCTTTACACACGTAAAGCATCTTACCATCGCATAGCGTTCGCCATGGCGGCACCCAAGGCAAACGGGCGCGAACCGCTATCGATTCGCGCCCGTTGTACGGGTTGCCTATCTGGGGATGCAGCGCCTAGTTGCCCGATGTCGTGCCTTGGCTTGAACTGTCAGATGTCGTGCCCGATGTGGTGCCACTCGAATTGCTGTTGTTGCTGTCTGCTGTGCCCGTTCCCGACGTGGTGTCGCTCGTCTGGCTGCCCGTGTTCGGCTGCGAACCGTCAGCCGTTTGGCTTGAGTCAGTCGTGCCGGACGGCGTGCCACTGTTGGCCGTAGAGGAATCGGTGCCCTGCGATTGGTTTTGGGTGTTCGAGGACGAATCGGTAGAGGTAGAACTGTCTTGCGTGCCGTCCGCTTGTGCCTGCTGATCTTGCGACTGGGTGTTGTCATTTGCATCGCTCTCGGTCGTGCGCGACGAAAGGATTGGCTCGGGGCGCTCGCCCAGACCCTCGCCGGCGGTGGTGATAAGGATGGCGCCGGCGCAGGCGATGACCGCGACGATGGCGATGGCGATCGAGAAGACGATGACCTTCTTTTGCGTCTGGCTGCGCTCTGCCGCCGCCTTGGCGCGCAGGCTGTCGGGAGCGACGCGCGCCGTGGTCGCGCGTCCCGCAATCTGGCGCATCTCCTGCGTAGTCGCGGCGCCACCCAGGTGCTCCTCGACATCGGGCTCAACGGGCTCATAGGCGCCGGCGGGGTAGTCGACGGCGGCGTGCGTACCTTTGAGGGCTTCGGCGCTGGCAGAGATAAAGTGGCGGTAGACCTGCGATGACACAACGGTGATGACTGAGCTCACGGCGGCGCCAATTACTGAACCCGCGATACCGATCTTGGAGGCAAGCGCGACGCTTGTGGCGGCGGCTGCGGCGCCGGCGATGATCTGGGGAATGGAAATGTCGTCGAACAGGCCCTTTTTGGGCGCGATGGCCATGGTCTGTCCGATGGAATGGTTCTCGTGCACGCCGTTGTTGAGCGATGCCGGTGTCATGACGCGCGTGCGCGGCGCGTCGGTGTACTTGGTTGTCATACGGGGTCCTCCCGGTGTAAATCTGCTTCGTTTCGTGTAGCCATCAGGGTACCCACCAGATGTGAATCGTACGTGACATTTAACAGATACCATCAACTCATCAATAGCTCACCAAGTTGGTGGGATGCGGTTGCGCCCGGCGGTTGAACTACAATAGGGCTTGCTAATTGTGTTGAATGGCGTCTACGCACGGGAGCATTCTTATGAATCTTCACCTTTCTCAGTCTGATGGCTTTTTGCGTGTGGCGGCGGCGTCGCCGCAGATTCGCGTGGCCGATGTCGAGGGCAATGCCGAGGTTGCGTTAGCGGCTGTTCGCGCGGCTGTTGAGCGCGGCGTTCGCGCGCTGGTGCTGCCCGAGCTCAACTTGTGCGGCTATACCGCGGCCGATCTGTTCCATAACCGCACATTACTGCATGCCTGCGAGGCTGCTCTGGTGCATATCCTCGATGAGACTCGTGAGCTGCCGATTGTCTTTACCGTTGGCTTGCCCGTTGCGGTGGCAGAAAACATCTACAACTGCGCCGCCGTGTGCTGCGCGGGCGAGCTTTTGGGCCTCACGGCCAAGAAGTATCTGCCCAACTATGGCGAGTTCTATGAGCGCCGCTGGTTTGCTCCGGCGCCTGCGGATCCCGTGTGGGTCGAGTTTGCCGGTCAGGGTCCGGTTCCGCTGGGTCCGGGGCTTGTCTACCGCTGCTGTGATGAAGGTGCCGAGGATATGGTGCTGGGCGTTGAGGTCTGTGAGGACCTATGGGTGCCGGCGCCCCCTTCGACCGAGATGGCGCTTGCCGGTGCGACGGTGATCCTCAACCCGTCGGCCTCGGACGAGATTATCGGTAAGGCAGACTATCGCCGCAGCCTCGTCTCCAATCAGAGTGCGCGCCTGTACTGTGCCTATGCCTATGCAGACGCGAGCGAAGGCGAGTCCACGACCGATATGGTCTTTGCGGGCGAGAACCTCGTCTACGAAAACGGCTCTAAGCTGGCGGCGACGAAGCTCCTTACCTGCGATATGGCGGTTGCCGATGTTGACCTCGACCGTCTGGTTGCCGAGCGCCGCCGCTCGACGACGTGGACGCGCGCGGACGATGCGCCGGAGGCCACAACCGTTGAATTTTCGTTTGAGGGCGTGCTGGCAGACGAGCCTGTCCTGCGCGATGCACTCGACATTGACCGTGTCTTCCCCCGTGCTCCCTTTGTGCCGGCTGACCATGGCGACCTGGCCGAGCGTTGCGAGACGATCCTCAATCTGCAGACTGCGGGCCTCAAGACCCGCCTTGCCCACACAGGTACCAAGGCTGCGGTCATCGGCCTTTCGGGCGGCTTGGACTCCACGCTAGCGCTGCTCGTGACCGTGCGCGCCTTCGATGCACTGGGGCTGCCGCGCACCGGTATCACGGCCGTGTCCATGCCCGGCTTTGGCACCACGCACCGCACCAAGTCCAATGCCGAGTCGCTTGCCCGCGACCTGGGTGTGAGCTTTCGCGAGGTTTCGATCCACGCGGCTGTGGAGCAGCACTTCAAGGACATTGAGCACGACCCGGCAGTTCAGGACGTGACCTACGAGAACAGCCAGGCCCGCGAGCGCACGCAGATTCTGATGGACCTGGCCAACCAGGCTGGCGGTTTTGTCATCGGCACGGGCGACCTGTCGGAGCTGGCGCTCGGCTGGGCTACCTATAACGGCGACCACATGAGCATGTACGCCGTCAACGCGAGCGTACCCAAGACGCTCGTGCGTCACTTGGTGCGCTATGCCGCCGATGTCTTTGGCGGGCGTATTGCCGAGGTCTTGCTCGACATCCTCGATACGCCGGTATCTCCCGAGCTTCTGCCGCCCACGGGCGACGGCGAGATTGCGCAGAAGACCGAGGATTTGGTGGGCCCGTACGAGCTGCACGACTACTTCCTCTACTACCTGCTGCGTTTTGGCTTTGAGCCGGGCAAGATCTACCGCATGGCGCTCAAGAGCTTCGAGGGCGTCTACGACGCCAAGACCGTCCACACGTGGCTACGTACGTTCTACCGTCGCTTCTTTGCCCAGCAGTTTAAGCGCAGCTGCCTGCCCGATGGTCCCAAGGTGGGCTCGGTGACGCTCAGTCCGCGCGGCGATTGGCGTATGCCGAGTGACGCCAGCTCGCGTCTGTGGCTTGCGCAGATCGACGCGCTCAATCCAGTTGACTAAGGTTGGCTAAATTGAACCAATACGGGGGTTGCAAGCGTTACACTTTTGCAATCTGATGGCCCGTATCGCGCGGCGCTCTTGTCGGAGCGCCGCGTTTTTCATATCGAAAGGTGGCACCATGCAGGCATCGCAGCGTCTCGACCGCTTTGGCGCGGAGGTCTTCGCCTCACTCAACAACAAGCTTCTCGCGCTGAAGGCTCAGGGCAAGACCATTTACAACATGAGCGTGGGCACGCCCGACTTTAAGCCGTACGACCATGTGGTCGAGGCGCTCACGCAAGCAGCCCAAGATCCCGAGATGTGGAAGTATGCCCTGCGTGACCTGCCCGAACTCAAGCAGGCCGTGTGCGATTACTATGAGCGTCGCTTTGGCGTTTCGGGCATTACGCCGTCCATGGTGCAGTCGTGCAACGGCACGCAGGAGGGCGTGGGCCATTTGGGCCTGGCCCTGCTCGATCCGGGCGACACTATTTTGGTTCCCGATCCGTGCTACCCGGTCTTTGAGGCGGGTGCCAAGATCGCCGATGCCAAGCTCGAATACTATCCGCTGGTTGCCGAGCATAATTACCTGCCCTATGTGGCGGGTATCGATCCCGAGGTGGCCGATCGTGCCAAGTATATGATCGTGTCGCTGCCCGCCAACCCGGTGGGCTCGGTGGGCACACCCGAGGTCTACGAGGAGATCATCGCTTTCGCCCGCGAGCACGACCTGCTGATCGTCCATGACAACGCATACTCCGACATCGTGTTCGACGGCGAGCCGGGCGGCAGCTTCTTGCAGCATCCCGGTGCGCTTGAGGTGGGCGTGGAGTTCTTCTCGCTCTCCAAGTCGTTTAACGTCACCGGTGCCCGCATCGGCTTTTTGGTCGGTCGCGAGGATGTGGTCTCGGCCTTTGCCAAGCTGCGCGGCCAGATCGACTTTGGCATGTTCTTCCCGATCCAGAAGGCCGCCATCGCCTGCCTGAACGGTCCGCGCGATGAGGTCGAGGCGCAGCGTCTGAAGTACCAGGAGCGCCGCGATGCCCTGTGCGACGGTCTTGAGGGCTTGGGCTGGGAGCGCCCCAACGCGCATGGCTCTATGTTTGTGTGGGCCAAGCTTCCCGGTGGCCGCACCGATTCCATGGCGTTTTGCGAGGAGCTTATGGAGAAGGCCGGCGTTGTGGTGACGCCGGGCGCGAGCTTTGGTCCTTCGGGCGAGGGGCACGTGCGCATGGCGCTGGTCTTGCCGCCCGACCAGATCGCTTTGGCTGTCGAGGCCATTCGCGAGGCGGGCCTGTATTAGAAAGCTATTTTGGCTCGTCAATATATCGAAACCGATTTCGTGCAGTTATTTTACGAATTCTGCAAACAATTTCGGTAAACGGTCGATTTTTGGCTGCGAATAGGAGCATAATCAAAGTCCCGATTGGATGTATTGGGATTACGACAAGCCGCTCGGGTCGTTCCCGGGCGGCTTGTTTGTGGAGTGAGATGGGAGTTTCTAATGGTTAACGAGAAGAAGGTCGCTATTGTCGGCTGCGGTTTCGTCGGTTCGTCTTCGGCGTTCGCGCTGATGCAGAGCGGTCTGTTCTCCGAAATGGTCCTCATCGACGTGGACAAGAACCGCGCCGAGGGTGAGGCCCTGGATATCGCGCACGGCATGACGTTTGCCGAGCCGATGAAGATCTACGCCGGCGATTATTCCGATGTCGCCGACGCCGCCATGATTGTTGTCACCGCTGGCGCTGCCCAGAAGCCCGGTGAGACTCGCCTGGACCTGGTCAACAAGAACGTCAACATCTTTAAGTCCATTATCCCCGAGATTAAGAAGTCTGGCTTTGACGGTATTCTGCTCATCGTCTCCAACCCGGTCGATGTTCTGACTTATGCCGCCATCAAGATGTCCGGCTTGCCCGAGGGCCATGTCATCGGCTCCGGCACCGTGCTCGACACCGGCCGTCTGCAGCAGATGCTTGGCGCCCACGTCGAGGTTGACCCGCGCGACGTTCAGGCCTACGTCATGGGTGAGCACGGCGACTCCGAGTTTGTCGCTTGGTCCAGCGCTCAGGTTGCCGGCGTTCCGCTGAACACCTTCTGCGAGCTTCACGGCCACCTGGAGCATGAAGCCGCCGAGAAACGTATCGCCGAGGACGTCAAGAACTCCGCCTACACCATCATTGAGAAGAAGCACGCCACCTACTATGGTGTCGCCATGGCCGTCAAGCGCATCTGCACCGCCGTCATGCGCGATGAGCAGACCGTTCTGCCCGTCTCCTCGCTCATGGTGGGCGAGTACGGCCTGTCCGATCTTGCCATCTCTATGCCGACCGTCGTTGGCCGCGACGGCGTTGTCTGCCGCGTCCCCGTGCCGCTGGACGATGACGAGCAGCATGAGCTCACCGCCTCCGCCAAGGCCCTCAAGGACATTATCGACAGCGTCGACTTCTCCTGCTAAATCAAGCTCGCTAGAGCGAAAAGCTACAATGAAGGCGTCCGGGTCCACACGGCCCGGGCGCCTTTTTGGTGCAAAGTAACCTGACCCCAATGCACCATAGTTGATGGGAGGGCCATGTCGGATTCGCCTAATTTTTTGACCTATGCCCAGACGGCGTTTGATCCGTTTGAGGAGCGGCCGTTCTGCGCGGTGGATAGCCTCGTCTTTGCGTGGTTGTCCTATTTGCGTTTGCCGGGTGATATGGCGGAGCTGACGAACTGGCAGGGCCTAGACGTACGAGAGCTGCTGCGTGCCGAGTGCTACCGGGACATGATTGACGACTTGTGGGACCCAGAGGGGAGCAGGGCCTTGCTGGAGGCCGTGGCAGCAAGCCCTCGCTACCGTGGCGTGCACGTTTGCGGCTATCATGCCGTGAGGGATGTGGTGGCGACAGAGCAGTTTGCAGCCATGGCGTTCCGGTTTCCGGCGGGGTTTAGTTATCTTTCCTTCCGGGGGACCGACAGCACGATTGTGGGCTGGAAAGAGGATTTTAACATGGCGTTCCGGTGTCCTGTGTCGGCTCAGGAATCCGCGGCGCGTTATGTGGACGAGGCGGCGGATGCGATTGACGGGCCGCTTTTGTGCGGAGGTCATTCCAAGGGTGGAAACCTTGCGGTGTACGGTGCGGCGATGTGCTCCGATGTCGCCCGTGCGCGAATCGAACGGGCGTATTCCCATGATGGTCCGGGTTTCGTCGAGGAGTTTCTGAACGGCAACGCCTTTGCCGATCTTTCCGACCGAATCGACAAGACGCTACCTCGGTCGTCGATCTTCGGCATGATGTTCGAGACGCAGGAGGACTATGCCATCGTTGAGAGCACCGAGTTCAGTCTGCTGCAGCACAATCCCTTTAGCTGGGTGGTTGATGGTCGCGACTTCGTGTACTGTGAGCGCCTGTCCGCCGGCGCTCGTTACGTTGATGGTTCCATTCGCGAGATGCTGCTCGCAGTGTCGCCTAGCGAGCGCGAGCGTTTTGTAGACGCGTTGTTCTCCGTGTTTGAGGCTACGGGTGCTGAGCGGTTTGCGGATATCGCTGGGAATCTGCGCGAGAGCCTGCCCGTGATGCTCCAGGCTGCGCAAGGCTTTGACAATGATACACGACGCTTTGTCTCGCAGACCATCGTGGCAATCCTTAAATGCGCGCTGCTGCCCAAACGACCCCAGATCGACATGCGCGCTGCCGGTAAGAGTTTGGCAGAACAGCTCGAGGCTTGGCAGTCCGAGCTCCTGCACTAGCCATTAGTGCAAAGCGGCCTGTCCCCGATGCACCAATCTTCGATGCGCCTGGGGCGGGCTCGACCGCTATACTGGTTCGTGCTCAATTCGATCTAGAACGGAATGCCGTATATGAAAATCAATCACGCGATTCTGCATATCCTGGACTTTGACTCTGCCGTCAACGTTATGAGCCAGCGCGAGCTCGATATCGAGAGCCGTACCGTGCGTAACTTCGTGACCACGCACCTGCGGCGCGCTCGTACTTCGGCCGACAACAAGCGTGCCACGTTTGCCGAGAACTCTGCGTTTGGCGGCGAGCTCAAGGGCTATTTCTTTGGCGAGCGCGAGTTCGTGGACCTGTCGCAGCAGATTGCGGAGTTTATCTCCTCCGAGCTCACCAAAGCCGAGAAAGCCGAGTCCACCGACGTGCTCGTGGCCGATTTTGACGACGATGAGGATGCCCGCTGGTTTGCCGTGATGCTGCTGGGCTCCAAGCAGGCTTTTATGCACGAAGTGGGCCGCGAGGAGGGGGAGGTGCGCAACGACATCGCGCGCCACTACGCCATTCTGCCGAACCCCTCGCAAAAAGTGCCGAGCTATGCCATCGTGCGCGCGAGTACCATGGAGATCGGCTACGTGGACAAGAAGCGCAAGATTGCCGGCGAGGACCGAATGCTTATCCCCGATGGCCTGCTGCAGTGCGACACGGGCGTATCGGGCAAGGAGGTCATCGACACCGTGACGCGTGTGGTCGAGGAAGTCGCCGAGGAGCACGGTGCCAACACGGCTGTAGCGCTCGCTAAGGTTAAGGCTGCCGTTGCCGAGAAGGTTGAGGATGACGAGGAGCTGCCGCCTTGGGATATCGTCGATGAGGTCTTTGAGGACGAACCGGTTATCAAGGAGAGCGTGCGTGCGGCACTGACCGAGGAGAAGGTGCCTGAGCGTGTGCCCGTGGAGCGCAAGCAGGTCGAACGCGCGGCGGTGCGCAATCATAAGATCCGAACCGACACGGGTATCGAAATCAGCTTCCCGGCCGAGATGGGCTCGAACTCCGAGTACATCGAGTTTGTCAACGAACCCAACGGCCTTATCTCCATCGAGCTCAAAAACATCGGCAGCATCGAGAACCGATAAGGCTTTTTGGGTTGATTTCCGATCTCAGCCGAACACATTGAGCGGATA
>CAVEDI010000026.1:0-6322 GCA_963614405.1 Oscillospiraceae bacterium
ATCTGCGCATGCCCAATTTCCATGGCGCCGATGTGCAGGCCCTGCAGCGCGCTCTCAACGTTTTGGGCTTTGCCTGTGGCGAAGACGACGGTTACTTTGGTCCGCATACCGAGGCCGCCCTGCAGCAGTTCCAGGAAAATGTCGGCCTGTTTGCCGACGGCATGGCCTTCCAGGACACCTACGCCTACATCAACCGCCTGCACCATGTGTGGGAGGGCAAGCCCTCGGTCACCGAAGCCGAGTCCCGTATCGGTTTTGCTCGCGCCGCCAACGTGCTCGAGCGCTTCCAGATTGCCGTTATCGGCGAGGACCCCATCGCACGCAGTGTTGCGTCGCGCATGTGGAATATCGCCACGGCAACGACCGACAACAGCGGCATGATGCTCTGCGACTCCGAGGTCCCAACCGACGTTGACCTGGTGCTCGAGATCGCAAGCGACGAGCTGCCCGCCGACGCCGCACCGCGTGCCACGATTGCCCTCGCCGAGTGCCACAACCTGGCCCAGCGCATCCGCACCGCCAATGTCGCCGCGCAGCAGAAGCCGGCTCGCATTCGCATTGAGCTCACGGGCATGACGCGCTACAACGGCACCTTCACGGCCAGCGACGCGCAGACACTCGCCGTACGCCTGCTCGATGGCGTTTGCGATGCCCTCGCAGATTAGGTAAACTAAACGAGTTGCTTTTGGGCAACACCACACATTGGGACGTAGTTCAACGGTAGAACTCCGGTTTTTGGTGCCGGCTGTTGGGGGTTCGAATCCCTCCGTCCCAGCCCTTAAGAACACAGCGCTCCAGGCCCTTATGAACCTGGAGCGCTTTCTTGTGGGCAAGCGGAGGAATTCGAACCCGCAAGGGTGCGGAGCTGAGGAAACGCGAAGCGTTTTCCAGCACAGCACGCAAGGAGCGAAGCGACGCAGCGGCACGCGGCCGCCGAAAAGGCGGACGCGGAATCCCTCCGTCCCATATCAGCCGAGAGCGCCTCGCGTTAAGAAAATCGAGCCAACGCCGCCAAGCGAAGGGATTCGAACCCGCAAGGGTGCGGAGCTAAGGAAACGCGAAGGCGCCCCAGGCCCATAACGACCAAGAGCGCCTTACATCTAGAAATTATCAGCCCAGTTCCGAAAAGCGAGCCACATGCGACAACCAAGTAGTCACAGGCCCCGGGAGAGCGGGGACACCGGCTTAGGTTTATCGCGAGTTCCGCACGAACAGGAGGCCACTTAATGTGGCCTCCGTCGTGAGCAGGACTGTAGAGCAGGAAACCTAAGCCGGTGTCCCCGCTCTCCCGGGGCCGAACGCCCTAGTTGTTGAGCATGCGGTCGAAGCTTCCCGAGTCGCCATCCCGATAGTCTGCGGTCATCAGAATCTCCTGCGGAATGCGCCCGCCTTCACGCAGCACGTTGCGGAACTGCACGCGCGTGACCATGGGCAGATCCTTGATCGTCGCTGCCAGGTTCTGTGGCACGCCCTGGTTGGCAGCCGCGGGCTCGCACTCGCCGCCGGCCTTCACGCGACGCTTATGCTCGGCAAGCATGGCGCGGTACATGCCGGCATGCAGGCGAATCTCAACCACATTGGCATTGCGAGTCTGCTCGACAATGCGCGCGCCCTCGCGATCGATATCGCCTACGTAGTAGACGTAGTTAAAGCGATAGCCAATCTCGGCCAGATAATCGTCCAGGGCATGCGAGACGCTCGCCTTGCATCCGCCGCCAAAAATCACGCCGCCCACCTTGATGCCAAAGAGCTTGGCGTGCTTGCGGCCACGCAGCAGCTTGACGATCTCGTCGTAGGTGTCCAGGTTCTCGACCATAATGAACGGCTTGTCGGCGCCCAGCGTAAAGAAGCCCGTAAAGTGCACGGGGCGATTGGGGGCGACCTTGATCGCCTGCATGCTGATGCCCTTTTCGGTCATGCGTCTGATCAGGCGCTCACCGTGCTTGCCGTCAAAAGCCTTCTCGTCGTTAAAGATCTGGTAGGCACGCTGGCGGCGCGAGGCAACCGGCGTATCGGCACCTCGGTTCTGCTCGATCCAAGCCTGGATGATTGCGATTTCCTCGGCAACCTTGCGGTTGGACATCTCGTTGTGCTGAGTGCGCTGCGGAGCCTTTTTGCCGTCCTTGCCCTCGACCTTTACGATCTGTGTCTGCTGCTCCTTGATCTTAGAGAGCGCCGTAGGCGTAGGGACAACTTTGAGCAGCTGCCTGCCTAAAACGCGGGCAAGGGCAAACGCCGAGACCTCGCCGTGGACTGCCGACTTGGGCTGCTGGGCAGCAGTATCTGCTGCGGTAGACTCCGGCTTCTTCTGAGACTTGCGCTTAGAATCGCCTTGGGAATTGCGCTCGCGCTTCGGCATAGACGCCTGCTTCTGCGGACGATTGGACTTGCTCTCCTTCGCCGGCTGGCGCTTAGGCTGCCCCGAAGAAACCTCGACCTTCGCATCTTCGTCCTGCGGCGTGGTCTTCTCGGCTGCAGTCTCGGCATGGGAACTGCGGCCCCCACGATGGCGACGGCGGCGAGGCTTGCTCGACGCGCCCTGCTCCGCCTGCTCATCAGTAGGCTGCTGGCCCTTGGCCTCGGCATCGACCTCAAGCTGCGGCTCAACAGGCTTCTGTTCGCGAGCCGCCGGCTCAACGGCCTTCTCGTCCTTCTCGTCCTGAGTGGTCGAAACCGGTTCGCTCTTCTCCTGACGCCTTACGGGATACGCGCGCCCCGCAAAACCACGTCCGGGACGGCATGAACCCGGAGCCTTCTTGGCCGGTTCATCGGACGCGTCAGCAGCCTCGGCGGAATCCTGGACCTCGCATGCAATACCTCGCTGCTCGGCCTTAAAATAGGCACCGCGGCGACGCTTGGGCTCCTGGATCCCAGCATGCTCTTGAGTGCGAGTCGGCTCCTGCATCCCGACGGACTTTTCCTCGACGGTCTCAGCATCCGTCTCACCCTTTTGAGCAACGGCGCGACGGAAGCGCTCCTGCTGGGCGCGGCGCTGCGCATCGCGCTTGCCACCCCCACCAAAACCGCCGCGTCCTGCCTTGGCCGTAAAGGCACGCACGACGTTCTCATCGAGCAACTCATCGGTATCGACATGCTCGCGCGGAGCAACTTCTTCCACAGCAGGCACGTCAGCAGAATCCTCGACGACAAAGTCTTCGACGGACTCGGTAGGTTGTTCCTGGACATCGCTGATCTCGGCATTGATGGTATAGAACGCCGGGCGCCCGTTAATGCCGCTACCCTCGATCTTTGTCACGATTTTTGCCGCGATAAGCTCATCGCGCATCGCCTTGGTGTCACATTCCTTATCGACGGAGCGGAAAATCTGCGCCAGCGCACTCGACTTAATCTTGAGCGCCTTGCGGCAGAGCAGGTCGTAGGCAACCAGCTTGGCACGCTCGGCAGAAAGCGACGTCTGGCTGCTCAGACGTTCAGCCAGGGCATCGACATTATTTTGGTTATCGGAATATACCGTCTTGGCCACGGGGCCCCTTTCATATGTACACATATACGTCTATATGGTACAACGCACGCCCTTATCCACGCAAAACATCTGCGAGAACACTCGAGCGTCACCAGCTTTTGCATGAAAAAAGGACCGAGCCCGCGAAGTCGCGGACCCGGTCTTTCCGAGTCATATAGATGTGACGTTCAACTCGTCAGGTCGACTAAGCCTTGGCGGCCTCGGCGTCGGCAGGAGCCTCAGCGGCAGCGGCGCGGCCGTACTCGGCCTTGCCCATCTCGGACCACTCGGGCTCCTCGTCGGGCATGGAACCGGCCTCCTTGCCGAAGAGCTCCTTGAGGCAGTTGACGGCGACGATGAGGCCCAGGACCATCAGCAGGACGGCGAAGACAAGCTGCAGGCCCTTGGTGGCGGCGACGGAGACGGCGGCCGTGGTGGCGGTAGCCGGGATGGTGCCGAAGAAGCCGTAAGCCTGGACAGCGGCCATGCAGCCCATGGCGCTCTGGACCAGCGAGGTGAAGGTGCAGCAGAGCAGGAAGACGACGGGCACGTAGAGCATCCAGCCCTTGCGGCCGGTACACTTGCAGAACACGGCGAGGGTGATCATGGTCATGCCGCCGAGCAGCTGGTTGGAAGCACCAAAGAGCGGCCAGATGTTGGCATAGCCACCAAAAGCGAGGGCGAGACCGGGAAGCAGGGTAACGACCGTGGCGAACCAGGGGTTGCCGAGGACCTTCATGTAGCCGGCCTTGGACTCGATGGCCAGGGCATCGTTGGTCTGGGCAAAGAACTCGGAGAACGAAGTGCGGGCGATGCGGGCGACGGCGTCGAGCGAGGTCAGGGCCAGAGCGGAGACGTTCATGGTCATAAAGACGGTAGCGAGCGTGCCGTCAACACCGAAGGCCTGCATACCGCGGGAGATGCCAGCGGCGAAGATCTGGAACGGGGTGGAAGCGACACCGGCGTTGAGGGCGCCGGTACCGGCGGTATTCATGTCGGAGAACATGATGCCGGCGACGATGATGGCAAGGATGCCGACGAAGGACTCGACGATCATGGCGCCGTAACCGACCTTGACGGCGTCCTGCTCCTTCTCGACCTGCTTAGAAGAGGTGCCGGAAGAAACGAGGCTGTGGAAACCGGAGAGAGCACCGCAAGCGACGGAGACGAACAGGACCGGGAACATCATGCCGGAGGCAGTGGAGAAGCCGGTGAAGACCGGAGCGGTGATAGTGGCCTGACCGTTGACGCCCAGGACGACGATGCCGAGGACAGCGCAGACGATCATGACGATCATCATGATGGAAGTGAGGTAGTCACGCGGGGTCTTGAGCATCTGGATGGGCATAGCGCCAGCGAAGACCAGGTAGACCATGACGACGGCGAACCACTGGAACTTATCCAGGTAGACCGGGAACTGCATACCGACGGCGAACATGAGAACCATGAGGACCACGCCGGTGACGAACTCGGCAGCACCGGTGAGGTTGAACTTCTTCTGGGCCCAACCAAAGGCGATAGCGACGAAGGTGAACAGGATGGAGATGGTACCAGCGCAGCCGGCGGCATAGGACTTGGTGAAGTCGATGGCACCGGTAGCAGCACCAGAAGCGTCAACGGCCGGGGTGAACATGAACGTCTTGCAGACCATGTCGGTGAAAGCGGCGATGACGATGATGCAGAACAGCCAGCAGAACAGCAGGAACAGGCGACGGCCGGTCTTGCCGATGTACTTCTCGATGAGCTGAGCGAGCGACTTGCCGTTGTTCTTCATCGAAGCGTACAGGGCACCAAAGTCGTGGACGGCACCAAAGAAGATGCCGCCGACGAGGACCCAGAGCACGACGGGCAGCCAGCCAAAGGCCATGGCGACGATCGTACCCGTGACAGGGCCAGCACCGCAGATCGAGCTGAACTGGTGCGAGAACGCGGTGAAGGCGGAGACGGGCGAGAAGCTGTTGCCGTCCTTCATGCGCTTGGCCGGCGTGAGGGCATCCTTGTCAACGCCCCACTTGTTGGCCAGCCAGCGGCCATAGCCCAGATAGCCGCAGGCGAGCACCGCCGCGGCCACAACCATGAGCAAAACTCCGTTCATTACATTTCCTCCTCTAAAAAGAACTTCCCAGACATAAAAAATGAGGGCCGTCGGTTGCGCTCGACGGCCCTCATCTTCATCAGCCGCCCGTTATCGTACGGGCTAGCTGTATGTGCTAACCCGCATCAGATAATTACTACGCTGATAATGTTTAGCTGATGCGTGAACATGTCTAAGAAATCCTCTTCAATCATGATGTGAACGATCCGTGCGTGTTCACATCCCCCAGTGGTTGAAAAGGAGTATGAAACTTTAGTTACCTAAAGTCAACGCAAACATGTAATGAATTTTCAACTTTTTTTGAATTTCTCGGTATAAAACGCCACTGACCTTGGACTTTACTCAACGACAGTTTTTGCTTAAGAGATGCTCCTCGGAGGCGGGGCGGGCGCCTGCCGCCATATATGAACTTTCCTGCTCGGACAGTCCTGCTCACGACGGAGGCCACATTAAGTGGCCTCCTGTTCGTGCGGAACTCGCGATAAAGTTCATATATGGCGGCAGGCGCCCGCCCCGCCTCCGAGGAGCTCCCATCCCAAATGTGCGGAGCAAAGCTCCGCACACCAACTTTTTCTTTCAGCTAAAGAACGCCGGAAATTCGACGCTGGATTGTTAACCTTGCTGGGCGTTGTCGACGCCAAACCAGCTCAGAAGCTATATCGATACAGAAAGGTCCCCGGCCGGAGGGGCCGGATATAAGGTTTATCGCGAGTTCCGCACGCAAAGAAGGCCACTTAATGTGGCCTTCGTCTTGCGCAGGACTG
>CAVEDI010000027.1:0-2629 GCA_963614405.1 Oscillospiraceae bacterium
TAAATTGGGTACATAATCAGCCCATTTAAAGTCTAGTGGATTATTTTTGCCAACTGAGAGGAGAGCGAAAATGGAAGCGCTGAACGTTGCAAACTACATCGTTGATAATTGGAGCGATAAGTTCGAGATCACAAATCTTAAGCTGAATAAGCTCGTCTATTATTCGCAAGTCGAATCGTTGCGCAAATACAATCGACCGCTTTTCGATGACATTATTGAGGCTTGGCAGTATGGTCCAGTTGAACCTATGGTCTATCATGCGTTCTCCTCGTATGGCCGAAACTGCATTCGCAAATCGACTGGCTCAGTGATATTTGATGAGACGTCTAAAAACCTCATCGATTCTGTGATGAATAGACTTGGTATGCTCTCTGCATTTGATTTGGTCACCTTGTCACACAAGCCAGATGGGGCATGGGCGAGTGTATATTCGCCGAACAGGGATAACCCCATCACTCCGGAGGCAATTCTTGCGTCTAATGACGGTTTAGACAATAACGACGTCGTAACAATCGAACAGGCCGTGCAATCAACAATTGCTGCCATGCCCAATGCGCTGAGGCTTTTGGAGAACTCCTAATGTCCACCACGATGGGGCAACCGTCTTCTTTCGATCCCCTCGTATTTGATGACGAGGAAGCGATAGGGGCGCTTGCCTCTTCTGTAGTGCAGTTGCATGAAGGCTTGCTTGCGTTTGGAAAATGCTACACAACCTGTATGACGGGCGACAGGGCCACCCTTATACGTGGTCGAATTGAATCCGTTCTATCAAACGCATTTTGCACCATCTTTGGGCAGTCCCCGATTGATAGATTTTCAGACATCTTCGACCAAGCAAGCTATATTGCGGAACACATGGCAAAGGACCACATCTTTGAGGATGGAAACAAGAGGACTAGCCTAGTTATTGCCTTTGCCATTATTAGAGTTAGAAACGTATCGGTGGACTTTTCCGATAACCCAAATCCTGAAGATAACCCCTACTATGAATGGATTCAGGACCTGGTCTCCGGGAAACGCACGCGCGAAGAGCTCGCAAGCGAGTTGCGAAGGAACAGCAAGCCTACGAGGCCTTAGAGACTTCGTGGGCTTGGTTTTAGGTGCCGTATGCTGACCTTGCGCTCGTAACTGCGGCTTTGGCCAAGCGTCCGCTTGCAATCGGGATGATAGAAAGCGCGTGCGTCGGTGCGTTGCGCGTATAGAATCTAAGCATTCGCACACCAGCTATAAAATGGATTGGACACCACATGGAACTCCCTAGCACCCTGTGCAGCAATGTCTACGACTTTGCGTTTTGCCCCGAGCCCTGCTACGACCGCCTGGTCGATCTCGCCGATCCCGAGGACTGGGGTCCCGGGAACCGCATCCTCAGAAACTACTTGTCGTTTTCGTTTAGCCGCGCGGTGTTCCTGACCGAGCGCGACGTGGACCAGACCGCGCCGTCCAACCTGCCGCTGGTGTTCGACGACGACCGCTGCCTATTCAACACCGGCCTGTACACGCGCCGCTATGAGACCATCTACGGCCTGTTTGAGCCCAACACCAAGCTCGACGCGCGCCAGCGCTGGTTTTTGAAGGGCTTCTTTAAGGAGAGCGACCCCATGCTGGTCTCGTTTGAGTACCTGCCGTGCCGCGTGCGCTTTGCCGAGGACCCCTCCGAGCTAGTCTTTGACTACCGCCTGCCTATCCGCTCCAACATCGATCACATTCTTGGCGACGAGGAGAACCTGACGCGTATTCCCGCCAGCCTGATGGGGGAGGATAACTCGCTGCTGCTGCGCCGTGCCTTTGAGGGCGCCTTCGTCGAAGCCGCCCGACGCGCCGCCGCCAACTACACGCTCGCCGTGCCGCAGTTCTACGGCGGCCGGATCCAGCTGCTGCTGCCGCTGTGCCTAACCGGCGACAAGCCTGAGCTGGCGCTGACCATCCAGCGCGAGGATGGCTTCTATGCCGCACGCACGTGCCTCACGCTCGACATGGCGTACAACAACGCGCGACTTATCTGTCGTCCCGAGACTTCGTGGATTAAACGATAAAGGGTGGTTATGCTGCGGTTTTTCCGATTGCTTTAGTTGTTTTGGCTTGGCTAGCACCCACGAATTTAAAATCGAAGGCAAAAAGTTCTTGGTAAACCACGCGCGGCTATGATAGTATCTCTTTTGCCGAAAGGCGACGGGCGATTGGCTCAGGGGTAGAGCATATCCTTCACACGGATGGGGTCACAAGTTCGAATCTTGTATCGCCCACCATCAAAAGCACAGGCCAGAGGTATTAAGCCTCTGGCTTTTTTATTTTGACACCAAAAGTGACACCAAAAATTACTCGTAGTCGTCTAAGGTTTCATTTTTTACTGCACCCTTTTTGCTGACGCCATTGCCCGTTATGCATAAAACGCATGCGCATTTTCATTGAATTCCCCTTGTGATCCGAGCGCAAATGTGGAGACAGGGACCACATGCCCAAAGCGCCTTCCAGCGGATTTCTATCACACGACGGTTTTTCGGCAGAACTCGTCAAGCTTTTGGTCAGCGTTTGGCCAGCTTCCGGTACTTATCCGCATGATGCCCCGGTAGATAATCGTCCACGACCACAACCGCACGGTCTACGGCCGATACCAGGGGAGGCGCAA
>CAVEDI010000028.1:0-4584 GCA_963614405.1 Oscillospiraceae bacterium
CGCGTTTTGGGCAGTATCCCATCCATAAAGAGTATGTGCTCAAGACCATCGGCGTCATGCACGAGATTGTACGCGAAAACCCCGGCGATCCCGACCATCCGCCGTATCGCTTGCTAACCGAGGAGTTTTTCGATGCAACGTTTACCGAGGTCATCGAGCTGACCGAGGCGGGATTTGCGGCTCGCGTTGCTGCTTCTGACGTTCCCGCAGCCCCCCTGATCGCTAGCTGCTAGCCGGCCGGCTTGACGGTGAACAGCTCATCCCAATTGACCAACAGCTCCCGTCGCAGGGCGTCTTCGGTGGTGCGTTCCTGACTGGTCTTTGGGATGTAGGGGAGCCCCGCCTTTTTATGGATGAGCTCAGCTATGTGGTCGAAGCTCTTCTTCTCCTTGATCTGGTCATAGGTAATTTGGATGACGTCGTAGCCCATGCTTGTGAGTGCGGTGGCGCGCTCGGCATCGGAGAGGCTTGCGGCTTCGCTGTCATGGGCGGAGCGGCCTTGGCATTCCAAGATGACGCCCATGCTGTCGGTGGCGCTTTCGATGAGGATATCGGCGTAGCAGCAGGTTTTGTCATACAGCGAACGTGCGGCTTCACTGAGCGGGATGCGCGCGTTGTTGGCGATCTCGATGCCCTGGCCGCCCTCGTCGCGGGGGAGCGAGATGAGCATGGACGTCTGAACTTCGAAGGGCGAGGCGGTCTGCCCCGTCATGTGCTCGGCCGCCCAGCGCAGTTGTTTGACGCCGCGCAGGCCTGCGGCTTGCTTGGCGAACGCGGCGATATCCGTTGCGGTAAGAAGCGGCGTGCGCTTCCACAAGTTGGTGTCATTACCCTTGGTGTCGTTAACTCGCTCCCAGCCGCAGTTGGATGGAATGAGCTTAAGCGAAATAGCTTCATCGAGTTGTTGTTGCGTTCGCTCGCAGGGCTTAAACACTGCAAAGGAGCCGCACATCTCGTAGCACGCCATGAGTAACTGGTTGCGTGAAACCTGCGTAGCAAGGTTGAGCAGCGTGAACTCCGGTGACGTGACATCAAACCCATGTTCAGTCTGCCTAAACGACCCCGGAGGTGGTTCTTGGGTCAGGAGGTGCGATTTAAACAGGCTTCGCGACCCCGATTGTGCCCGAGTGAATACAAGCCTGTGAAGTGGTGCGTGAAGCAGGTCTTTTACAACTGCATGACTTCCGAGGCCACAACATCTGCGATCCATATTGCCAAGGCTAATGGCGGGGTAAAGGCCTAATACCTGCGGCGGGATGCGGTAGTAGTTAAAGGCGGATTGCCCACAAAGCGTCAGGTCCATAATGCCTTCCTGGCCGAAATCATCTCTTTGAAGCGAGTGATGCCAGCGTCAATCCGGAAGTATGCGGCAAAATCTGAACCCTATGAGCGGACCTGGCTTTTGAGGCTAGTTTATCAGGCATTTTGTTGCGAAAAAACAGGGTGTGCTCGGAGGTTCCAGAATTTGCCGCATACTTCCGAAAACCAGGTCGATTTGGTTCTTGCTAAAACGATTTATCAGCCCTGTGTGAGGTGTGGGTTTGCCACCGGGCGAACACTTTTAGCGCTTGGGGCTTTATTTTTGGCTCTGTTAGACCAGGATTGACATGCCGGCCTGCCGGCTAACTCGCCGTCTCCTCGTCGGGCGCCGGCGTCTTGACCCTCATCTCGAACGGCATCCCGCCCTCTCGGACGAGCGCCCTGAGGAACGCGTTGACGGCGGTGGACATGGACAGGCCGAGCTCGTCCAGGATGGCCGTGGCCTCCCTCTTGACCTCCGGGTCGATGCGGATCGTCGTGGCCGGTATGTTCGACGGCATGGCCTCACCCCTCCTCGTGTATCGCGGTGCGACCATTCTACCGCCTCTATGCGGCGGGCGCGGCCCAGTAGTCCATGTAGGGCGGCTCCACGTTGAACATGTCGCGGACGCGGCTCCTGCAGACGCCGTGCGCGAGCTGCCGCGCGACCGTGCGCCCGGCGGCGCCGGAATCGGTCGCCATGAAGGTCCGGCACCACCTGAACCAGGCGAGGTAGGCGTCGAGGTGCTTCGTCGACACGCCCTTGAACGGCTCCATGAAGGCGCCGAGGAGCGAGTGGACGGTGTTGACCCGGTTGATGGTCCCCCCGGAGCGGTCCTTGGGGTCGTAGGCCGCGTGCGCGGCGACCTCGAGCTCGGCGAGGACGCCGACGTAGGCGGCCGCCCTGTCGGTCGCGACGACCGAGCCGGCCGCGATGCGGTGTTAGCGCTACTGTAAAAACAACCGATTCCGCCAACGCACATTAACCGATTCCGCCAACGTAATTTCCCCAATCGCGCCAACGCATTTTCACCATTTCCACCAACGCCGGGGCTTACGCTTCGACCGACAAGCGAACGATGCTTTCGGGAGGAGCGGGCCGTGGCGGAGAAGAACCTGATCGGAGAGTTGGACATGTACAGGGAAGCGGGCATAAAGCCCAACTTCAGCGACATAGCGAAGCGCTACGGCAAGGACAGGCACACCGTGGCGGCGTACTGGAGGGCCGAGGGCGGCCGGCCCCGCGACGGGCGCGCCGACAGGGCGGGCTCCTTCGACGCACACATCGAGGAGGTGGCCGCCAAGGCGCAGCTGCCGGGGGTCACCAAGAAGGGCATCCACGAGTGGCTGCTGCACAGGTATCCCGGCGAGGACCTGGCCGGCTACAACGCCTTCACCCAGTTCATGCGCAAGAACGGCATCGCCGTCGGGGCCTCCGACGGCCCGGAGCCGCACCCGCGCTTCGAGACGCCGCCCGGGCTGCAGCTGCAGTTCGACTGGAAGGAGTCGGTCAGGATGGCGAACCGCGACGGCGAGCTGTTCGAGTTCAACGTGTTCGCGGCGACGCTGGGCCATTCCCGCAGGCACATATTCATCCGGTCGGGGACCAGGACGACCGACGACCTGGTCAGGTGCATGTACGCCACGATCGCGAGGCTCGGCGGCGTGCCCCGCGAGTGGGTCACGGACAACATGTCCGCCTTGGTGACGGTCAAGGGCGGCAGGCGCCTCAAGGTCCAGCGCGCATACGAGTTCGCCAAGGCC
The DNA here is from genome assembly GCA_963614405.1 of Oscillospiraceae bacterium. GTDB lineage: Bacteria > Actinomycetota > Coriobacteriia > Coriobacteriales > Coriobacteriaceae > Collinsella. The sequence goes on from CAVEDI010000028.1 coordinate 3,064, forward strand.
GCCGGCTTCGAGCTGAAGCTGTGCCGCCCGCGCAGCCCCCAGACCAAGGGCAAGGTCGAGTCGTCGAACCGCTTCCTGTCGCGGCTCGCGGCCTACCAGGGCGACTTCGACGGCTGGGACGACATCGACGAGATCATCGCGCGGATCGAGGACGCCAGCAACTCCGAGCCCAACGAGACCACGGGGCTGCCGCCCTCCGCGCTGTTCATGGAGGAGAAGGACGCGCTGCTGCCCGTCGGCAACCTCCGCGCCCTCGAGGAGGCGATGGGCGACGTGGTGCGCGTGGCCAGGGTGCCGGCCACGATGCTGGTCAGCGCGCACGGCGAGCCCATGTCGGTGCCCAGGCGCTGCATCGGCAGGCCCGCCCGCATCGTCTGCATGCCCGGCGGCGCGATGGACTGCTACGTCGGCGGCGAGCTGGTGGCGACGCACGTGGCGGGCGGGCCGGCCTACGACCCGGCGCACTACGCCGAGGCCATGGCCGGGAAGCGCTGGTTCGGCGACGCCGCCGGCGACATCGAGGCGGCCGCCGCCGCCAACCTCGGGCTGCTCGACTCGATAGGGGGCTCGCTGTGAGCGCCGCCGTGCAGGCCAGCCCGCTCAACCGCCTGGCGGCCAACCTCGAGGAGCTGGGGCTCGAGGGCATGGCGTCGTCGGTGCCCGAGTACGTCAGGCTCGTCGCCGACGGGAGGAAGAGCCTGGTCGACGCCATGCTCGAGCTCACCGACGCCCAGATAGCCCTCAAGCGGCGCGCCGACGACGAGCGCCGCACGAGGATGGCCAACTTCCCCTACATAAAGACGCTGGCCGACTTCGACTGGGGCTTCCAGCCGAGCGTGCCCCGCGGGCTGGTCGAGCAGCTGGCCACGCTCGAGTTCGTCGACCGCGGCGACAACGTCGTGCTCGTCGGCAGCCCGGGCGTCGGCAAGACCCACCTGTCGATAGCCATAGGCCACGAGGCCGTTATGGCCCGCAAGCAGGTGTACTTCGCCGACTGCTCGAGGCTGGTCGAGGACCTCAAGCACGCCTCGGCGAAGGGGGCGCTGGCGCGCAGGATGCGGTTCTACGAGCACTGCAGCCTGCTGATAATAGACGAGCTGGGCTACCTCGACATCGGCAAGGAGGGTGCCGACCTGCTGTTCCAACTGGTCAACAGGCGCTACGCGCTCAAGCGGTCGACGATCGTCACGACCAACGTGCCGGTCGGCAGATGGGGCGACGTGTTCGGCAGCAACGTCACTGCCTCGGCGGTCGCCGACAGGCTTTGCCACCACTGCGCGATGATCAAGATAACGGGCCGGTCGTACCGCCTGAAGGACGTGTCCATCGGCGGTGAGGACGGGAAGGAGGATGGCGCCTAGACGCCGAAAGCGGCGCATCCGCGTTGGCGAATCCGGCGTATCCGCGTTGGCGCGATTGGCGAAAATGCGTTGGCGAAAATGGTGAAAATTATATTGACGCTAACAGCGAACAGCGCGCTGCACGAGATCGCGAGGCAGAGGGTCATGCGCGACCCCGAGA
>CAVEDI010000029.1:0-11894 GCA_963614405.1 Oscillospiraceae bacterium
ACGCCCACCAAATGTTCGCAGCTCAGAGGCTATGTCCTCTGGGCTGTTTTGTTTTGCCACCAAGCACGCCGCCAAATAAGCCACCAAATATTGATCCAAGGTCTGTACGCGATGGTCTTCGCATCCCATAGAGGTGCCGGCAGATTGCATACGTCCTGGCCGATCGTGACCGCAACATGTTGGTCAAGCACAATCTTTTGGATTCTTTTGGCGTGAGCGGCTTGGTTTTGGTAGGATTTGTCAGCGGCTTGACTAAGGGGGTTTTATAACTGCCATGCAGGTAGCCGTGTTGGTAACGTTTTACCGACTTGCCAAGAACCCCTCATTTTTAATGCGTCTGCAAAATGACTAATTGCTTTGACCTGCTGAAACACTATATGTTGTGTTTGAACTAAAAAAAGAATACAGGATATAGATGCGTCTTTGTCGTATGATAGATGGCGGACAGAGAACGAAGACCTTATTCGTCCCATTTGGACACGCCTTTGAGCCGCTTGATCGGCCGCGAGGATTGTCCGCATGAGGACTTATGGTTTATCGAGAACACAGATTGCGCGACGGCGCCGCAAGACAGGGGCAAGCCCTGCCGGGCATCGTTTGGCTCTGAAGCGCAATGAGGCTACGACGCGAAAGAGGCAAGAGGATGAAGATCATCAAGCGCAGCGGCACCGAGGTTGTCTTTGACATCGATAAGATCGTCAATGCCATCCGCGCCGCCAACTTGGAGGTCGAGGAGAGCTCTCGTCTAACCGACCGCCAGGTGGTTTATGCGGCGCAAAACGTCGCCGAGGCATGCGAGAACGCGGGCCACACCGTTTCGGTCGAGGAGATCCAGGATTTGGTCGAGGACGAGATCATGCGTCTCGACTGCTACGAGGTTGCCCGCCACTACATCATCTATCGCTATGTTCAGAGCCTGAAGCGCCAGAAGAACACGACCGATGACAAGATCCTGTCGTTGATTGAGTGCAATAACGAAGAGGTCAAGCAGGAGAACTCCAACAAGAACCCGACCGTCAACTCCGTTCAGCGCGACTATATGGCCGGCGAGATTTCCAAGGACCTGACCCAGCGCGTGCTGCTGCCCCAGGAGATCGTGGACGCCCATAATGAGGGCCTGATCCACTTCCACGATTCGGATTACTTTGCTCAGCACATGCACAACTGCGACCTGGTGAACCTGGAGGACATGCTCCAGAACGGCACCGTTATCTCGGGCACGCTGATCGAGAAGCCGCACAGCTTCTCGACCGCCTGCAACATCGCGACGCAGATCATCGCTCAGGTTGCTTCCTCCCAGTACGGCGGCCAGTCGATTTCGCTGACCCACCTTGCTCCGTTTGTTGAGGTGAGCCGTCAAAAGATTCGCGGCGAGGTCGCCCGCGAGCTCGAGGAGCTCGGCGTTTCCGCATCTCCCGAAAAGGTCCGCGAGGTTGTTGAGGATCGCCTGCGCGATGAGATTCGTCGCGGCGTCCAGACGATTCAGTATCAGGTCGTGACCCTTATGACCACCAATGGCCAGGCGCCGTTCGTGACGGTCTTTATGTATCTTAACGAGGCCCGTACGCCTCAGGAGAAGCACGACCTTGCCATGATCGTGGAGGAGACGCTTCGCCAGCGCTACGAGGGCGTTAAGAACGAGGCCGGCGTTTGGATTACCCCGGCATTCCCCAAGCTCATCTATGTACTCGAGGACGATAACGTTCACGAGGATTCCCCGTACTTCTACCTGACCCAGCTGGCTGCCAAGTGCACCGCCAAGCGCATGGTGCCCGACTACATCTCTGAGAAGAAGATGCGCGAGCTCAAGCTGTCGAAGGGCGAGACCGCCGGCAACGGCGATTGCTATACCTGCATGGGCTGCCGCAGCTTCTTGACGCCCGACCGCTCGGGCAACGGTTTTAACAACGTTGCCAACGCGCTGAACTACGACCCGAACAAGCCCAAGTACTATGGTCGCTTTAACCAGGGCGTCGTGACCATCAACCTGCCCGATGTCGCGCTGAGCTCGCACCAGGATATGGATAAGTTCTGGAAGATCTTCGACGAGCGCCTTGAGCTGTGCCACCGTGCCCTGCTGTGCCGTCATGAGCGCCTGATGGGTACGCTTTCTGACGCCGCACCGATTCTGTGGCAGTACGGCGCCCTCGCTCGTCTGAAGAAGGGCGAGACGATCGACAAGCTGCTCGTGGGCGGATACTCCACCATCAGCCTGGGCTATGCCGGCCTGTATGAGTGCGTCAAGTACATGACGGGCCACAGCCACACCGAGAAGGAGGGCACGCCGTTTGCCATGGCCGTCATGCAGCGCATGAACGACAAGTGCGTCGAGTGGAAGGCCGAAAGCGATATTGACTTCTCGCTGTACGGTACCCCGCTTGAGTCGACGACCTACAAGTTCGCCAAGTGCCTGCAGCGTCGTTTTGGCATCATCCCGGGCGTGACGGACAAGGGCTACATCACCAACAGCTACCACGTCCACGTGTCCGAGGAGATCGACGCCTTCGATAAGCTTAAGTTTGAGGGCATGTTCCAGCAGCTTTCGCCGGGCGGTGCCATCTCCTACGTCGAGGTTCCCAACATGCAGGACAACCTCAAGGCTGTCATTCGCGTGATGCAGTACATCTACGACAACATCATGTACGCCGAGCTCAACACCAAGAGCGACTACTGCCAGGTGTGCGGCTACGACGGTGAGATCAAGATTGTCGAGGATGACGGCAAGCTGGTGTGGGAGTGCCCTAACTGCGGCAACCGCGATCAGGAGAAGATGAATGTTGCCCGTCGCACGTGCGGCTACATCGGTACCCAGTTCTGGAACCAGGGTCGAACCGAGGAGATCCGCGACCGCGTGCTGCATCTCTAATACCGCTCCGGGGCTGAGCCGGGAGGGCCGCTTGGGCATTTGCTCGCTATTTCGGACAGTCCTGCGCAAGACGAAGGCCACATTAAGTGGCCTTCTTTGCGTGCGGAACTCATATCGAGCAAAAGCCCAAGCGGCCCTCTCGGTTCAGCCAAGTTGACGTAGTTGAGATGTAGCATGCGGCCTGCTCACTCCTCGAAGTTCTTAGCGGAAATGAGTTGACTTGCAACAACGCTTTGCTTGCGATGGCGGTTGAGCTGCAACAAAGTTTTTATTGGACCTCGAACCCTATACTCGATGTTCGCTTCGTTCATTGAGTTACCCTTTGCATGAGGCCGGGACATATCGTCCCGCCCGCAGTTTCGCAGGCCGAAGGCCGAGAATGTTTGAGGACGGGATGATATGTCCCGGCCTCCCGGGAGAGTTACCTATGAACTACGCGAACATTAAGTATTTCGACATTGCTGATGGGGAAGGCGTTCGTACTTCTCTGTTTGTGAGTGGGTGCCGTCGTGGGTGCAAGAACTGCTTTAACTCTGTCGCGTGGGACTTTGCTGCGGGCGAGCCGTTCGATCGTGCCGTCGAGGACAAGATTATCGAGAGCCTCGACCATCCCTTTATCGATGGCCTGACGATTCTGGGCGGCGAGCCTATGGAGCCCGAGAATCAGGCGGGACTTGTTGACTTTATCGAACGCGTGCGTGCGGCCTATCCCGAGGGGTCGGGCAAGACCATTTGGTGCTTTACCGGCGACGTGCTCGAGGAGCTTATGCCGGGTGGCCGTCATCATACCGAGGTGACGGACCGTATCCTGGCCTGCCTCGACATGTTGGTGGACGGCCCGTTCGTTCAGGATCTGTACGATATCTCATTGCGCTTTAGGGGCTCGAGCAATCAGCGCGTGATTGATATGAACGCCACGCGCGCCCGTGCTGCGCGCGAGGGCGTTGCGCTTTGCGACGCTGTGGAGCTTTGGCGGGACGATCCGGTCTATTCGACCCATACTATGTAGCTTGTGGCCGATGCCAAAGGGCGTGGTACCATAGCGCGAACGCAAAATCGGAAAAGTGAGGCCCAGATGGTCGATCAGGAAAAAGTCGAGGCCGCCATTAAGCTGTTGCTTGAGGGCATAGGCGAGGACCCAACTCGTGAGGGCCTGCTGGAGACCCCGGCGCGCGTTGCCCGTATGTATGGTGAGATCGCCGGCGGTATGGATCAGAGTGCCGAGGAGCACCTGTCCAAAACCTTTGCCGTCGCTTCGAACGATTTGGTTATCGAGCGCGACATTACGTTTTACTCGCTGTGCGAGCATCATCTGCTGCCGTTTTACGGCAAGGCTGCCATTGGTTATATCCCTAACGGTCGGGTGGCCGGGCTTTCCAAGCTCGCCCGCACGGTTGAGGTCTACGCCCGTCGTCTGCAGCTGCAGGAGCAGTTGTGTGCACAGGTTGCCGATGCCCTCATGGAATATCTTGCTCCCCAAGGGGCGATTGTGCTGATGGAAGCCGAGCACATGTGCATGACGATGCGCGGCGTGCAAAAGCCCGGCACCAAGACCGTGACGCTCGCTCGCCGCGGCGTCTTTGAGACCGATCCCGCGCTCGAGGAGCGGTTCTTTAGGATGCTGGGCCGTTAGCATGAGGGTCGTCAACGACTTTACATCGAAGACCGATGAGGGGACACTGCGTCGCGGTTTCATGGCTTCGGGCCTGGCCCCCTTTGGTGCCATGCCTCGCATTGATTACATTTGTGCCAACGGGCTGTTCCGTCGGCACCTGGGCAACATTGCACAGTTGGAATCGGGGCGCATCTTCTGCCGCCACGGTATTGATCATCTTCTCGATGTCGCTCGCATTATGTGGATCAAGAATCTTGAGGAACAGCTCAAATTTGACCGCGAGGTCATCTACGCCACGGCACTTCTTCACGATATCGGCAAAGATGAACAGTATGAATCGGGTATATCCCATGATGTTGCAAGCGAACGCGTCGCTGATGCGATTCTCGGCGGCATGCCCGATGATGTGGCGTTTGAGCCGGCCGATGCCGCAGCCATTAAGACGGCCATTCTGGGCCATCGAAAGCTGCGCGTGAACAGCCAACCGCTTGAGCGTCTGCTCTATGCAGCCGACAAAGCGTCGCGCGCCTGCTTTGCATGCCCCGCACGCAATGCTTGCAACTGGAGCGATGATAAAAAGAACCTGTCGATTCGCGTGTAGTTAGTTTGCGCGGTCGGGGTTCTAAACGAAGGAGACGATCGCGATGAGCAATAAGAAACTGCCCGAGAATGCAACCAAGACTGAAGGTGCTGAGCTCGCCCGCCGTGGAAGGGGCGAAATATCCACCGCAACGGCGGTACCCCACGTGAGCTATGACGATCTGCGCCATGCCGACCGCATCACCGTTGAAGGTCTTGAGGTTTTTGCTAACCACGGCGTATATCCCGAAGAGAACGCGCTGGGCCAGAAGTTCATCGTGTCCCTGGTGCTCTATGCCGACCTGCGTGCAGCGGGGGAGCACGATAACCTGGACGCCTCGATTGACTACGGCTCGGTATGCCACGATGTCGATGGCTATCTGCGCGAGCATACGTTTAAGCTCATCGAGGCTGCAGCCGAGGGTGTGGCCCAGATGCTGCTACGTCGTTACCCCCTGCTGCTTGGCGTGCACGTTAAGCTCGATAAGCCTTGGGCGCCCGTCGGTCTTCCCCTGGCAAGCTGCGGTGTCGAGATCGAGCGCGTGCGCTAACCGGTTCTAATACGTCTCTATGGGTGGCTGCTTGAGTCGCTGAGACAGTGCTCTATTGTTGGGGCAGTATGTGTCGAGCAGGACGTGGAACCGCTGGTTGTGGCTCGGCTCGAGCAGGTGGACGAGCTCGTGGGCGACAACCATGTCAAGGCACTCGACGGGGTAGGCGGCAAGTTCTCGTGCGATGCGAATGGCGCCGGTTTTGGGCGTGCATGATCCCCAGCGCGTTTTCATGCTGCGCACGGAAACGCGGGAAACGTCGACACCCATTGCGATTTCGTATGCGTGCACAATATCGCGCAGTGCCGATGTGACCTCGGACGTATAGAGCTGGTCAATATGGGCTTGGATCTCACTGGGCGTTAAGCCGTCGAGGGTCGCGTTCCACTTGGCCTGCGGACGTTCGTCTAGCTCGTCGGCACCTATAAAACTTGCGAAGGTGGCCTGTTTGGGCTGCGGTGCGGGTGACGCAAAGTTGTGATCGAGCGCATCTTGTACCGTGATGGGCTTGCCCCAAAGTGCAATGATAGACGAGGGGCTGAGCGGCTCTCGCGCCGTCGCCTGACGTTGCTCGCGCTGGGCAAGCCGGCTGATAATCCAGGCGCTGTTGCGCTTCACAAACGCTTCGATACGCTCGCGGCTGGCGCCGAGCGGTGCGCTGGCGTGGACCTCACTGCTCGATGTGACGCGCAGGTTGAAGTTTTTGACGCGCTTTTTGGTAACGACGACGGGGATGGGAGTCCCATCCGGTTGGGGTAGGAAAAGCGTAAATTGCTGCGTCAAAAGCGGTCCTTCAGATTGGGGACGGGCCGGCATGTCGACCGTTCGGCATGCCGGCCCGCTCAAGGGGTGTGAAATTAATAACGCTCAAAGAAGGCAAGCGCGTTGTCACTGCAGAGCTTCTGCATCACGGTCTTGCCAAAATGCTTGGAAAGCATGTTCTGGAACTCGGGCATCTTGCTGGCATCGGAGAGGAAAGCGGGCACCGTGGCGCCGTCCCAGTCGCCGCCGAGTGCGATGACGTCCTCGCCGCCCATATCGAGCCAGTGCTCGATATGTGCCGCCAGCTGGTCGAAGGTGACGTCTGCGGCGGTCTTGTCGGTTGCGTCGTTGGAAAGGAACTCGCTGCAGTAGTTGAGGCCGACGATACCGCCCATGTCGCGAATGGTGCGGAACTGGTCGTCGGTAAGGTTGCGCTTAACGCCGCAAACTGCACGGGAGTTGGAGTGGCTGGCGACGAAGGGGCGCGTGGCGTGGGCGACAACCTCGTCAAAGCACTCGTCGTTGAGGTGGGAGACATCGAGTACCATGCCGGCGTGCTCCATCTGCGTAAGCGCCTCGATGCCGGCGGCGGTGAGGCCGGCGTGGGTGTCGTGGCCGCTTGCGAGCGGTCCCTGCGCGTTCCAGCTGAGTGATGACATGAGTACGCCCAAGCTCTTGAGCACCTCGATCAGCGCGGGGTCCTCGGCAAAGAACGTGGCGTTTTCGATGGTGTGGATGCAGGCGACCTTGCCATCTTTGAGCGCAGGGCGAATGTCTGCCGCGCTGCGTACGTTGACCATGCGGTCGTGGTTGAGCATTGCCTGGCCGCTCATGTGCGCCATGATCTGCGCCTGGAAGCGCGCGGCGTGGGCGGTGGGAATCTCGTCGGGGACAAACGTGGCGAAGCACTGTGCCCACGGCGTGTTGCCGATCTTTGCGAGCGAGATGGCGCAGGCGTTACCCTCGATGAGGTCGAAATCTTGCGGATGCGTTTCGTCGCCGGGGAAATAACCGTCGGTGCCGGCGGTAAAGCGCAGGTCGAGATCGAGCGTGGCCCAGCCGATTCGGTCGGCGGTGTCGCAGTGTAGGTCAAATACGGGATATGCCATGGTTCCTCCGGTTGCAGCGTTTCTTTGCAAACTGTCATTGAATTGTATGACTAGGGTATAGTTAGCGCCATATGTTCACGGCGGCCCGCGTTGTGCGCCGCCCTTATCACGGAGGTTACCATGTCCAACCAGGGCAAGAAGGTCAAGACCCATTATCGCGGCACGCTCGATGACGGCACGCAGTTCGATAGCTCCTACGATCGCGGCGAGCCGCTGGAGTTCACCTGCGGCGCCGGTCAGATGATCAAGGGCTTCGACGCCGCTGTTGTCGACATGCAGGTGGGCGAGAAGAAGACCGTGCACATTCCTGCCGCCGATGCCTACGGCGAGCACAATCCCGAGATGGTTATTACCTTCCCGGCCGAACAGGTTCCCAACATCGAGCAGATCGAGAAGGGCATGAAGCTTTTCCTGTCCACGCCGAGCGGTATGCCCGTTCCCGCCGTCGTCATTGACGTGACGCCCGAGGCCGTGACGCTCGATGCCAACCACGAGCTTGCCGGCAAGGACCTCAACTTTGATATCGAGCTCGTCGAGGTCGAGGGTTAGAGCATGCCTGAGCGCTTGGTTTCGACGACATGCTTGGGAAATCTCAACGATCCGTCTTATGAACTTCTGCTTCGCCGGAAGCTGGGCGGCGTCTTTGAAGTTGACGAGCTACTGCTCGATTGGGACCAGGCTGATGTATGCGCGTTTGTGGGCGTGACGGAGCTGGGGCGCACGATCGATGTTCGGCTGGATACTGCCGACGGCGGTCGTTTTGTCGACGGCGACGTGCTCGCCGTCGACCGTTCGGGCGTGGTGCCTGTGGCGGTTGTCGTGCGCCTGCGCAGCGCCGAGGTTTATTTGGTCGAAGTTGACCGCATGGACCCGATTGCGCTCGCGCATGCGTGCTGGGAGATCGGCAACATGCATGCGCCGCTCTTCCGAGGCGACTCGGACGAGCATACCGTGCGCATGTATACGCCGGTGCAGCCTGTTTTGGGCCGCATGCTCCGGGGTGTCGAGGGTGTTCGGCTCTCGGTGGTCACACGCGAGCTCGATGCCAGCCGGCGCTTTGCGTCGAGTGCGGCGGAGGTCGTCGTGAGCATGGCTCCAGACTTTACCATCGTAAAAAAGGTGCGCGGCTAAGCGCGCGTATGCGCAAGATGGGCTTTGAGGGGCGACCAATCAAGGTCCGTCTTGCTGTTGATAGGAGGCTTTGGGGAAGCATATGGGTCTTGAGGGAATCAAACTGATTGCATGCGATTTGGACGGCACGTTGCTGCATCCGGGGGAGCGCGAGCTGCGTTCCGAGGCCTTTGAGCTTATCGATGAGCTGCATCGTCGCGGTATCGTGTTTATGCCGGCGAGTGGCCGTCAATATGCGAGCTTGCGCTACCTGTTTGCCCCGGTGGCCGATGAGCTCACCTATGTATGCGAAAACGGAACCCTGGTGATGAGCGAGGGGCGTGCCGTTGTCAAGCGCTCTATGGAGCGTAGCCTTGCTATGGCTATCGCGAATGCCGTGGTTGCGTATCCCCATACCGACGTGACCCTTTCGTGTGAGGGGCACATCTACGCCATGAGCGGTAACGATGCGTTCGTCGACCATTTGCGCTATGTGGTCCACTGCGATGTGGCGGTGGTCGACCGTCCCGAGGACATCGACGAGGATGTCATTAAGATTGGCTTCCAGACGCCCGAGGTGGATTATCCGGCAGCCCGGGAGTATTTCGAGCGCCTCTTTAGCGATCGTGTCGAAGTGATGACGTCGGGAACCGCATGGACGGACTTGATCGGTTTCGGTTCGGGCAAGGGCTCCGCGCTTGCCGATTACGGTCGTGCCCTGGGTATTTCGCCCGATGAGATGATGGCTTTTGGCGACAATGAGAACGATCGCGACATGCTCAACGTCGTGGGCCATCCCTATCTGATGGAGAGCTGCAACCCCACCATGCGTGGCGTCAACGACCGCGTCCGTTACGTGCGCACGGTCGAAGAAGAGCTGCGTCGTCTGCTCGCCGAGTAAGTTTTCGGGACATACCTAGAAATCTACTTTTTGTTGCAGAGTGCGGAAAGGTGGATTTTAAGGCATGTTCCAAACGTCTACCGGCAATCGGGGCAGAGACCCTCGAAGATGGTGTAGTGCGACGTGACGTGCCAGCCGATTTGCTCGGATGCTTTGGCGTCGAGCTGTGCATCGAAGGGGAGTGGTACGTCGATGACGCGGCTGCACGAGGTGCAGATGATATGCGCATGCGGCTCGACGGTGCGATCGAAGCGGCTGCCGCCCGGCGTCTTGATGGAGAGGATTTCGCCGGCGTCGGCCAAGAGATTGAGATTGCGGTAGACCGTACCGCGGCTGATTTTGTCATCCTGCGCGCGCACGACGTTGTAGATTTCGTCGGCGGTGGGATGGTTATAGCTTTGGCGCACGGCGTCAAGAACCAGCTTTCGCTGCTTGGTATTCCTTCTTTGCACCGCCATGCGCCTCGCCTCTTTTCTATTAACGGTCGTAGGTAAATGATACCGTATTTAGCACACAATACTAATAATGAGGAGTGAAACCGTCTTCATTGGCAAGTGGGGCTCGGGCCTGGGCATCTACGAGGCGAAAACGCGTTCCCATGCGCTCGTAGGAGGCATGAAGTGCCTCGAGATGAGATAGGATATTTGCCGGAGCTCCCTGTATCTCCATCTCGACTGAGCCGTCTTCCATGTTACGCACCCAGCCGGTGAGTGCGCGTGCCTGCGCGAGGTTGGTGTTGGTAAAGCGAAAACCAACGCCTTGGACTTGCCCCGCCCAGCGCAGGAAATAGCGCAGGGGAGTGTCTTGAGTGGCCTCGTCGCTTGCGAGCACGGTAAGCCTGCGGCGCAGCTCGAGCTCGACGTTTGATGGTTTTTGAGGCTCTCGACTGCCGCCGGTGACGCTGGAGAAGAACGTATCGAAGAGGCCCATCGCTATGCCTGCTTGCCTGCGTCGGCCGGGAAGGTTATGCCGGCCTGCTGACGCACGGCATCCATGATGCGTAGTGAGACGAGCGTGACATCGCGGTAGTGGCCAAGCTCGTGGCGTCCCGCCGGGGTCTCCCAAATCTCTTCCTTGACGTTATCGATGCCGCCGATGGCGGTGATGAAGTCCGTGAGCTCGTATTCCATAGTGTTGCTCGATTTGGGCAGGTCGAGCACGCGGCCGTTATCGCCCTGTTCGCGCGGCGCCTCGGTCGCCGAGCCGCGTACGACGTCGCCGCGATAGTCGATGCGGACGTTGCGGGGCGTGGACAGATGGTCGATCTGGATAGTGCCACGCTCGCCTTCGATCTGCGAGGGCAGTAGGTCATTCGTAATTTTGGAGTGCGCGAGCTCGACGGAGATTCGGCCACCGCCGTAGCTGGCGAGGATGGAACCGCAGCCGTCGATGGGGCCGTGCGTGAGCTGTCGCGTGGTGGGGTCGAGCAGAGTAGCCATGCTCGTAAGGCCGGAGGGCATGCCGAAAATCTCGACCATGGGCTCGACGGTGTAGACGCCAATATCCATGAGGGAACCCGATGCCATATTGCAGTCGAAGATATTGGTGGCGCGTCCCGCGAGAATCTCGTTGTAGCGCGAGGAATACTTGCCAAAGCGCAATGAGGCGCGGCGGATGGGGGCGATTTCACCCAAGGCGTCCTCGATGGCGTGGAAGGCGGGATCGTGGAGGGGACGCATGGCCTCGAGGGCCACGACACCAGCTGCCTCGGCAGCGCGGAAGACCTCAAGCGCTTGCGCCTCGGTGGCGCAGAAGGGCTTTTCGACGATAACGTGCTTACCGCCGGCGATGCAGGCGAGCGCCTGTTCGTGATGGAGTGCATTGGGGCTGCCGATGTAGACGGCGTCGACGTCGTTGGCGGAAGCGAGCTCGTCGAGTGCGGTGAAGTTACGCTCGCCGCCGTGCTTAGCGGTGAAGGCGGCGCCGCGATCAGCATCGCGCGAGAGCGTGCCCACAAACGCAGCTTGGTCGTTGGCGTTGACGACCTGGATAAAGTCGTCGGTAATCATGGATGTGCCGATGGTCGCTATACGCAGCATGTATCCCCCTCGTGCCGTTCGGTTTACAGGATGAGTGTAGCGCGAAGGGGCAGGAAATAGCGTGCGAAAACGCCGTTACAGGTCGCTCTCGTTAAAGCCAGTGTCGATATCGAGGTTGCTGCCGTCGGCCGCCCTGGTGGCAAGCTCGTCGCAGCGCTCGTTGAGCTCATGGCCGGCGTGACCCTTAACCCAGATGAACTCAACCTTGTGCTTGCTCTTTGCGGTGAGCAGGCGCTCCCACAGATCGCGGTTCTTGACAGGCTGCTTGTTGGCGGTCTTCCAGCCGCGTTTTTTCCAGCCGTCGATCCAGTGCTTGTTGAAGGCGTTAACGACGTACTGCGAATCGGAATGGACTTCGACGT
>CAVEDI010000030.1:0-7435 GCA_963614405.1 Oscillospiraceae bacterium
AAATCGAGGTACGCCGGGCGCAGTACGGGTACTACCGCGACCGCCTGCTCGACTTGCGAAACTAAGCGAGAATAAGTTATCGGTACACTTTTTTATAAAATGTAAAAAAGTACCCCCATAACTGATAAAATGGACACTGAAAAAAGGGGTGCATCTTGCGTATATACCGACGTGAAAAGTATCTGAAGCGAATGCGTGGTTTCTACCACGATGACGGAATGATCAAGGTGATCACCGGTGTTCGCAGGTGCGGTAAATCCTGCCTCATGCAATCAATCGCAGACGAGCTTGTGGAATCCGGTGTAGCGAGCGACCACATCATCTATATCGACCTCGACTCACGGGAGAACAGGAAGGTCAAGACGACCGATGAGCTCGAAAATCTGATTGACATGTCGACCCCAGCAGACACTGAGGGGACGAAGTATCTTTTCATCGATGAGATTCAGAACGTAGAGGAATTCGAGCTGCTCATTAACGGCTACCGGACAGATGGCGGTTGGTCCATCTTCATTACCGGTTCGAATTCATATCTGCTTTCTGGGCAGCTTGTTACAAAGCTGACGGGTCGCTATATCGAGTTCGAGGTGTTCCCACTCGACTTTGCGGAATATATCGATATGAAGCGTTTTCTCGGCAAGCCTGTCAATGACCTTCTCGTGGGAGAGTTTGCCGAGTACCTGACCCTTGGAGGCTTTCCCAAAGCGCTGGAGTATGAGGGCGAGGATGAAAAGCGCACCTATATCAAAAGTGTTATTCACGAGATCTTTGAAAAGGACGTCAAACATTCGAACAAGATTAAGAATGTCTCGGTTTTCGATGCCGTCCAGACGTATCTCATCAACAACTTTGGTGCGCCGACGAACCTGAAGAACCTCCTTGCGTACTTCAATGACGTCGAGAAGATTCCCATCAAGCGCGAAACGCTCAATCGGTATATCCAGATTCTTGTTGACGCGAAGATCCTTTATCGCTGCTCGAGGTTCGATCTCAAGTCTCGGCGATCGCTTATCCGCGAAGAGAAGTACTACCTGGCTGATCCCGGCTTCTATTTCGCCATGAACACGGATGCGAGGATTAACTATGGGCCGGCGTTGGAGAACGTGCTCTACCTCTATCTTGCATCGCGCGGGTACGAGCTTTCTGTGGGCCGTATTGGGAAGCTCGAGTGTGACTTCATCGCTCGTAGGCGCAATGCTTACGCCTACATCCAGGTCTCTATGTCGATTGCCGACAGAGGCGTCGAGGAGCGCGAGTACAGGCCGTTCGGCCACATCAGGGATGGGTATCCGCGCTACTTGTTCACGCTTGATCCTCTATTGCAGGAGAGGGATGGCGTCAGGCACCTTAACATGGCGTCGTTTATGCAAGATGGCGGTGATCTTATTTGAGCGGCGGCCAGATTCTTTTGCTCCCTAGTGCGCAAACAGTGCGGGCATCAAATGAGGACCATTGCCTCACGTAGAATCGATAGATTGAGGACTTGTTTTGATGTTGACAAGCTTTTGGCCAGTGACTCCTATTGCCGAGTGGGAATAGCGGAAATAACAGCCTCCGGACCTTTTGGTTCGGAGGCTTTCTTTTTCGTTCTGTTCGGAAGGAGCTCCTTGCCAGAGTCCCATGGATAGCGAACGGCTTTATCGAGCGTGTGCGTTTTCGTAGGCGCCTTTGATTTCTTCCGGCAAATTGTCGGGAATCAGCGTCTCCAGCCTATCCTCGCTGCCATCTTGAATCGCTTGCTCGTAGTACCAGCATTTGAACTTCAACATGTCCAGGGCACGGTTCATCTTCGCGATCTCCGACTCCATGTGGGCCTTCCGCTCCTCGAACATGGCCTTGCGCTGGGGGTATGTTGATGGACCCTCTGCACACCATTCCATGAACAGACGGATGTCCTTGATCTCCATTCCTGCCTTCTTCAGGCATTCGATGACCCGAAGCGCCTCGAGTTCCGTATCGCCGAATCGGCGAATGCCGGACGTCCGCTCCAGCCCCGGGAACAATCCCTGCTTGTCGTAATACCGCAGCGTTGAGGCGGGTAAGCCGAACATTTCCGCCACCTGTCCGATTGTGTGCATGGCCCCTCCGAATAAATCTCGAATTCATTCCTTGACCTAAAGTCAGGTTTAGGTATTACCTTCATTCTCGTCAATACAAATCGGTAGCGCAAGGGGTGGTCCGTAATGGGCAAAACGGTTTTCGCCGGCGGCGTGAACGGTGTGGGCGATATCGCCGGGCATCCCGCTCTGGAACAGGCGCAACGAATGGGCATGGAAATCTAGGCGGGCTACTTAGCCGCGCGGAGACAGATTCGTGTCCAAAACCATCGATAGGAGGAAATCGATCATGGCAATTAAACAGACGGCGGGTAGGAATGCTCTAGGGGACTTTGCCCCCAAATTCGCACAGCTCAATGACGATGTGCTGTTCGGCGAGGTGTGGAGTCGAGAAGACGGGCTTTCCCTTCGAGACCGCAGCGTGGTGACGGTTGTGGCCCTGATGGCGCAGGGACTGACGGACTCCTCGTTCCAATATCATCTGATGTCCGCAAAGAACAACGGGGTGACCAGGACTGAGATAGCGGAAATCCTTACGCATGCGGCGTTTTATGCGGGATGGCCCAAGGCGTGGGCGGCCTTCCGCATGGCGAAGGAGGTCTGGGCGGACGAGGACGACGGCGCCGACGCAAAGGCCCGACACCAAAACGAGATGGCCTTTCCCATCGGTGCCCCCAACGACGCATTTGCGAAGTACTTTATCGGGCAAAGCTACCTCGCGCCCCTTTCCACCAATCAGGTCGGCGTCTACAACGTGACGTTCGAGCCCGGCTGCCGCAACAACTGGCACATCCATCACGCCAAAAGCGGCGGCGGACAGATCCTCATCTGTGTGGCTGGTCGAGGGTTTTACCAGGAATGGGGTAAACCGGCACACGAGCTGCACCCTGGCGACGTGGTCAACATCGCCCCGGGTGTGAAACATTGGCACGGAGCCGCGCCCGACAGCTGGTTCTCCCATCTCGCGCTGGAGGTTCCGGGTGAGGAGACCTCCAACGAGTGGTTGGAGCCCGTGGACGACGAGCAATACCTTACAGCGACTAACAAGGAGGCTTGAAGATGGAACAGTTGAATCTAGCGCAGGAATGGGACAAGGTGTTCCCCAAAAGCGACAAGGTTGATCACAGCAAGGCGACTTTCCACAACCGATACGGCATCACGCTGGTGGCCGACGTCTACGTGCCAAAGAACGTGGAGGGCAAGCTGCCTGCCATCGCCGTCAGCGGTCCGTTTGGCGCGGTGAAGGAGCAAACGTCCGGCCTTTACGCGCAGAAAATGGCGGAGCTGGGCTTTTTCGCGATTGCCTTCGACCCGTCCTATACCGGCGAGAGCGGCGGTGCGCCCCGCTATGTGGCATCGCCGGACATCAACACCGAGGATTTCTGCGCAGCGGTGGATTTCCTCTCTGTGCAGAATAGCGTTGACCCGGAGCGCATCGGTATCATCGGCATCTGCGGTTGGGGCGGCATGGCAATCAATGCAGCAGCCATCGACACCCGTATCAAAGCTACCGCGGCTATGACCATGTACGATATGACCCGCGTGACCGCAAACGGCTATTTTGACGCCGAGAATTCCGAGCAGGCGCGCTTTGAAAAGCGGAAAGCGCTGAACGCGCAGCGCACTGAGGACTATAAAAACGGCAGCTATGCGCTGGCGGGCGGCGTGGTCGATCCGCTACCGGAGGATGCGCCGCAGTTTGTAGCGGACTATTACGCCTACTACAAAACTCCGCGAGGCTACCATCCCCGCAGCCTGGGCTCCAATGGCGGCTGGAACGTGACGTCTTCGCTGGCGTTTTTGAATATGCCGATCTTGCAGTACGCCGGCGAGATCCGCTCCGCCGTGCTGCTGGTGCATGGTGAGAAGGCGCACTCCCGCTATTTCAGCGAAACCGCGTATAGCAAGCTGACGGGGGACAACAAGGAATTGCTCATTATCCCCGGCGCCAACCACACCGACCTTTACGATCAGATGGACGTCATTCCGTTTGGAAAGCTGAAAGCGTTCTTTGAGGAATATCTGAAATAAGGCGTGCTTTGATTCAATGCCAAGTCTCCAGCAACGATTCTTCTAAAGAGTGGGAGTAGCTGAAACGAGGCGATTGAATAACTCCATACGTTTTGGTTAAAACAAAAAATATGCCGCGCGCCTGCGGCATGAAGGAGGGAGATTTCTATGAATATCGTTGTATTGAGTGGTAGCCCGCGTAAGGGCGCCAATACCGACACCATGGTCGAGACGTTTGCCGAGACCGCGCGCGAGGTCGGCCATACGGTCGAGGTCATCCGCGTTGCAGGCAAAAAGATCGCCGGCTGCTTGGGATGCCAGTACTGCTTTACCCATGAGGGCACCTGCGTGCAGAAGGACGACATGGCCGACGTGATCGAGTCGCTGAAAGGCGCCGATATGGTTGTCTTTGCTTCGCCCATCTACTGGTTTGATATCACTGCGCAGGAGAAGGCCGCCATCGACCGCCTGTACGCCTTCGGTGCTACGGGCT
This sequence comes from Oscillospiraceae bacterium, assembly GCA_963614405.1. GTDB lineage: Bacteria > Actinomycetota > Coriobacteriia > Coriobacteriales > Coriobacteriaceae > Collinsella. The sequence goes on from CAVEDI010000030.1 coordinate 4,561, forward strand.
TCCCGTTCACCAAGACGGCCCTTTTGCTCGATAGCCACAGCGAGGGCGTCTATGATGCGGCAATCGCTATGTACAAGTCAACCTGCGCGTACTGCAAGTGGGAGGACCAGGGCATTGTCACCATCAGCGGTATGACCGAGCGCGACAGCATGGCCTCCTCGCCCAAGTTGGAAGAGGTGCGAGAGCTCGCTCGCAAGCTTGCCTAAGAACAAGAAGAGTGCATGGCAATCGGCGTTATTTGAAGTGCTTGCCGTCCTTGCCAGGTGAATCGTTGATTGCCATGCGCCGTTGCCCTTGCGGACAATCTCGGCGTGCTAGGAGGCCTTCTCACTCAGGAACTCCCTGAATGCGGGGATGTCGAAGCCGACGAGGCCACGTCCGCGCTTTCCAATGACGCCGTCCTCCAGGAGGCGGCGTTTGTATTGGCTTGCGTAGTTGCTGGCGACGCCCATGCGTTTGGCTATCACCGAGACCCTGCTGGGGCCAGAATCGGGCAGCATCGCGAGCAAAAACTCAATGTCTTTATCGGAAAGCTCCCGATAGGTAGTTTCGAGAGAAGCCCGACGTCATGTTTCTCGAGTTGCCTGAAGACGCCATTCATGCCCGTGCGCCAGTTACCCTGAGTCTCCTGAGCATATGTCCAATCGATGCCGACTGGCTCAATCTGAACGCCGCTTATGCACGCGCGAGACTATGAGAGGCGGCTATCTGCCGCTTCTTTGGTTCGCTCGATAATATCTTCGAGCATGCCTGGCATGGCGGAGACATTTGCTGCGATCCATGGTGGCCCCTTTGCAGGTTTTGCTAGTTTTTGCAACTTTTGCTAATTTTTGCAAGTTTTGCTAACGGTTTAACATGTCTTGTGCCGCGGGATTGCAGGAGTGAAAAACGGGGATTCCTATTATTCCGACTACGTTGCAGCGAGCGGGGCCCGGAGCGCGATGTTGCTGCGCTTCGGGCCCCGCTGCTTTGTAAAACCATGACGGTTTGGCTGCCGCTGTTTTAGTCAAATAGACTCGGCATGTCGTTTTCCTTCATGAGGGCACCGGCTGAGGGGAGGCTCTGCGCGGTGAACTTCTCGGCCGAGACGCCGGCGCCAAGGATTTCCTCGGTCGTGCCGACGGTGGTGACCGAGCGGCCCTTCTTGGCCGTAAAGGCCTGGACGCCCTGCGTGTTGGTGGTCGTCTTGGTCTTGAGCAGCGACGTGTTGAAGTTCATCAGTCGGTAGTCGCTCGAGACCAGCGCGATGTCACGATCCTCCTTGAGCACCTGGGCATACAGCAGCTTGCTGCCGCCGTAGATGGCGTTCTTGAGGCGTTTGCGGTTGGTCTTGGTGACGTATCCGGCAAGCGCGACACGCACCACGCGGCCGTTCTCAAAGACGAACAACACGTCGGCCTTGTAGTCCTCGGGGTCGATGACCCAGATGACGCTCTCGTCGGGTTCCATCTCAAGATCGGTCGGCAGGTACGAGCCCAGCTGGGCCGACTTGGTGTCCTCAAACGCCGCGACCTTGCACTTGTACACCTGGCTCTTGTTGGTAAACACGAGCAGCTCGTGCGTGTTGGAGGACGGGAACTCGATAAAGGGTTTGTCGCCGTCCTTGTACTTGAGCGTGGTCGCCTTTTTGAGTACGCGGTCCGTCATCTTCTTAAGGTAGCCATCGCGCGAGAGCATGATGGTGACCGGGTACTCCTCGACCTCGGGCTCCAAGCTTACTTCGATAACCTCATGGGGCTCGATCCTGCCCGTGCGGCGCGGCATCACATACTTCTTGTTGACCGCGGCTAGCTCGTCGCTGATGACCTTCTTGATGTTCTCCTCGCTGGAGAGGATTTCCTCAAGCTCGGCAATCTCGCCCTCAAGCTTAGCGATGTCCTTGGTGCGGTTGAGGATGTACTCCTCGTTGATGTTGCGGAGCTTAAGCTCGGCAACAAACTCGGCCTGGGTCTCGTCGATGTCGAAGCCGCGCATAAGGTTGGGTACGACCTCGGCTTCGAGTTTGGTGCCGCGGATGATGGCGATAGCCTTGTCGATGTCGAGCAGAATCGCCTCAAGGCCGTGCAGCAGGTGCAGGCGCTCGGACTTTTTGCCCAGGTCAAAGTTAATGCGGCGACGCGTGGACTCAATACGCCACTTGACCCACTCGTGCAGGATCTGGCGCACGCCCATAACACGGGGATAGCCGTCGACGAGCACGTTGAAGTTGCACGAGAACGAATCCTGCAGCGTGGTCGAGCGATAGAGCTTGGCCATGAGCTTGTCGGGGTCGACGCCGCGCTTAAGGTCGATGGCGATGCGCAGGCCCGAAAGGTCGGTCTCGTCGCGGATGTCGGCGATCTCCTTGACCTTGCCCTCCTTGGAGAGCTTGACGATGCGCTCGATGATGACATCGGTCTTAGTGGTGTAGGGAATCTCGTAGACCTCGATGATGCGCTCTTCGGGAATCCAGCGCCAGCGGGAGCGGATCTGGAAGCTGCCAAGGCCGGTCTCGATAATCTTTTCCATCTCCTCGCGGCGGTAGATAATCTCGCCGCCGGTCGAGAAGTCGGGCATGGGCATATACTCGAGCAGGTCACAGTCGGGATCCTGCAGATAGTGCATCGTTGCGGTGCAGACCTCGTTGAGGTTAAAGCCGCAGATGTCGGACGCCATGGCGACGCCGATGCCCTTATTGGCCGAGACGAGGATGTTGGGGAACGTGGTGGGCAGCAGACGCGGCTCCTTCATGGCGCCGTCGTAGCTGTCGACGAAGTCGACCGGGTCCTTGTCGATGTCCTTGAAGATCTCGGCGCTGATGGGGGAGAGCTTGGCCTCGGTGTAACGCGAAGCGGCGTAGCTCAGGTCGCCCGAATAATACTTGCCAAAGTTGCCC
>CAVEDI010000031.1:0-9489 GCA_963614405.1 Oscillospiraceae bacterium
CGGTGACCCCCTCATTGGCTGGCAAAACGACCGCCACGCCTACCGCTATTGCCATCACTTTGACGATCAGCAGATCACCGACCTGGTGCGCGGCGTCCGCACGTTCTACAAGAGCGGCGAGGTCCCCGTGCGCGAGCTTGAGCGCTTCCATGCCGACGGTCGCAGCGGCGAGCTCAACCGCTATGTGATTCTCAAGCGTCTGTAGGCATCGACGACTCGTCGCCGAGCCGCACCGCATCTTTCGGGCAAGCTATGCCCGCCCTTTTTCAACCCATTGACGGAACGCGCAGTTATGCGTTCCATACTTATGACCAAGGAGCCTCATGGGAGCCGTCCACGTTCGCACGCCTAAGAACTTTGTGCTCGAGGAGCGCCTGGAGCGCTACGCCGATGCGATTGAGACGAACCCCGAGGCCTATGCCGGAGATTGGCGCGAGGCTTGTGCGCCAGTTGGCAGCAAGCCCTTCGAGCACCTTCACCTGGATCTTGGCTGTGGCAAGGGAACGTACCTTGTAGAGCGCGCGGCCCACGAGCCAAACACCCTCTTTATCGGCATGGACCAGGAGCCCATCTGCATTGCCTATGCCGCGCAGAAAATCTGCGAGCAGGAGCTATCCAACGCACTCGTCCTGCCCCGAGGCGCCGCATCGCTGCCACAGCTATTTGCCGCAGGCGAGCTCGATGCCATCACCATTAACTTTCCCACGCCGCAGCCCAAGGCCAAGTACGCTAAAAAACGACTCGTCCATGTCGACCATCTGATGCTCTATCGCCCGCTCTTTGCAGCCGGCGCTCCCGTCACGCTGCGCACCGACAGCAAGCCATTGCGCGATTACGCCCTGGGACAGTTTGCCACGGCCGGCTACGATACGCTTTGGGTAAGTGACGACGTTCGCCGCGACCATCCCGAGCATCCCGAGACCGAGTACGAGTGCCGCACGCGCGAGATGGGTGCCGCTGTCTATGGCATTTGCGCCACACCCGGCGCGCAACCCAGCGATGAACAACTCGCAGCAGGCCGAGTACAGGAGCAAAGCCTTGCCTGCTACCTGCCCGAAAACCTCGATGAGCTCACCTATGTACCCCTGGGCATGGAAGAAGCCGTCGAGAACTTTAGAAACCGTGCTCGCAAAGGCAAGAAGCGCCTGCCGCAGGAGTCCTAGGGGCTCCTGATGGTCGCGGCGTCAGCAAACAAGCGCAAATAGGCGCCAGCAAACGACCCTCAAACCTAAGTGAGTAGACTTTTTTGCAATAGCCAAGCACAACCCGCATAACGGAAACTAAAACCGCAGGTAGATCCCTTGCGCAAAAGCCATGTGCTCGCGATATCGCAAAAAGTCTACTCACTTAGCTGGCAACTGCACCAAACAGCTGGACAGAACGCCCATTTCCTGCATTTTCTCGCGCGCTGGCACCCCGCGCCGCCGCTACGCCATAATAGTTGGCGGACAAACGCGAGAGAAAGCAACCACATGGCACAGACCACGACAGATACTTCCGCCAGCACCGTTTCCGGCGCCGGCGCCGCCAGCTCGTTCTCGGGCGGCACGGGAACCGAAGCCGAATTCGGCTCACTCGGTGCGCTCTCCCCCACCTGGTGGGAGCCCGAGGACGGCAGCGAGCCCGAACCGTGGCTCACGCCCGACCAGGCCTTCGAACGCTTCTTTGAATGGACGAGCAATCGCGGTATTGAGCTGTGGGACCACCAGGAAGAGGCCCTCATGGATCTAGCCGCCGGTGACCATGTCATTTTGGGAACACCGACCGGATCGGGCAAGTCGCTTGTCGCGCTGGGCATGCTCTTTATGGGCATGGCGCAGGGCAAGCGCTGCTACTACACGGCTCCCATCAAGGCTCTGGTCAGCGAGAAGTTTTTCGACCTTGTGCAGGTGCTCGGCCGCGATAACGTAGGCATGATCACCGGCGACACGCATATCAACACCAAGGCACCCATCATCTGCTGCACGGCAGAGATCCTTGCCAACGACGCACTGCGCGAGGGCGAAGATGCCGACGTGGGCTGCGTGGCCATGGACGAGTTCCACTACTTTGCCGACCCCGACCGCGGTTGGGCCTGGCAGGTGCCGCTGCTCACCCTGCCCCACACGCAATTCATGCTCATGAGCGCCACGCTCGGCGATGTCACTGCCATCGCCGCCTCACTCGAGGAACACACCGGTGCTACCTGCGACTTGGTCGTCGATGCCCCGCGCCCCGTGCCGCTGAGCTACGACTACGTGACGACCTCGCTCGAGGGCACGGTCGAGCTCGCCATGCGCCGTGGAGAGGCCCCGCTCTATATCGTGCACTTTAGCCAGGACGCCGCCCTTGCGACGGCGCAATCCCTCGCCAACTTTGGCATTGCCAGCAAGGAGCAGCGCGAGGCTATTAAGGAAGCTGCCAAAGGCACGAGCTTCTCCACGGCTTTTGGCAAGATTCTCAAGCGCCTGCTCGGATGTGGCGTCGGCGTGCACCACGCCGGTATGCTGCCGCGCTATCGTCTGCTGGTCGAGCGCTTGGCGCAGCAGGGCCTACTGCCCGTCATTTGCGGCACCGACACGCTCGGCGTTGGCATCAACGTACCCATCCACACCGTGGTGCTCACCGCGCTCACCAAGTTCGATGGCTACAAGATGCGTCGCCTGCGCGCCCGTGAGTTCCATCAGATCGCTGGTCGCGCCGGGCGCTCGGGCTTTGACACCGAGGGCATGGTGATCGCCGAGGCCCCGGAGCACGAGATCGAGAACGCAAAGCTCATGGCCAAGGCGGGCGACGACCCCAAGAAGCTCCGTAAAATTAAAAAGAAAAAGGCCCCCGAGGGCTTTGTCACATGGAACAAGCAGACCTTTGAGCGCCTGATCGAGACGCAGCCCGAGACACTCAAGCCACGCCTGCGTATCACGCACTCCATGGTGATTAGCGTGGTCGAGCAGGGCGGCGATGCTCGTGCCCGTGTGCACGACCTCATCGAGACAAGCCTGCAAACGCCCGAGGAAAAGGCCAAGCTCGAGGTTCGTGCCGACGAAATCTTCGCCACGCTCATCGATTCCGGCGTCGTCGTTCGCACCGAGGTGCCGCCCGCGCCTGACGCTCCGGCTGGCGCCGCACCAGACATCGACTATGCGCTGACGGTCGATCTGCCCGAGGACTTTGCGCTCGACCAGCCGCTCTCGCCGTTTTTGCTTGCCGCGCTGGAGCTGCTCGACCCCGAGAGCGAGACCTATACCATGGATCTGATCTCGATGGTCGAGGCAACGCTCGAGGATCCCAAGCAGGTGCTGCGTGCACAGGAGCGCGCCGCGCGCGACCGCGCGATGGCCGAAATGAAGGCTGACGGCATCGAATATGAGGAACGCCTGGAGCGCATCCAGGACGTCACCTACGAAAAGCCGCTCGAGGACTTGCTCGATGCCGCCTTCGACAAGTACTGCCAGGAAGTACCTTGGGCCAACGACTATCAGCTCTCGCCCAAGAGCGTCCTGCGCGACATGCTGGAGAGCGCGAGCGACTTCAAGGGCTATATCCAAAAGCTTGGCATCGCCCGCTCCGAGGGCATTCTGCTGCGCTACCTAGCCGAGGCCTATCGTTCCCTCGATCGCACCGTTCCCATTGAGAAGCGCGATGAGCGCTTGCGTGACATCATTTCGTGGCTCGGCTTTGTGGTGCGCTCGGTCGACTCGAGCTTGGTGGACGAGTGGGAGAACGCCGGCAACCCCGCTGCACTCGACGCCGCACCGCCGCAGGGCATCGACGAGGTCGTTGCGGACCGTCGCGGCTGCACGCTGTTGGTGCGCAACGCGCTCTTCCGCCGCGTAACCCTTGCAGCCCGCGGACACGTGCGCGATCTGGGCGAGCTCGACGAGGACTGGGGCATGAGCGAGGTCCGCTGGCAAAAAGCGCTCGATGCCTACCATGAGCAGCACGAGGAAATCCTCACCGACGGAGACGCCCGCAGCGCCGCGATGTTTTCCATCGATGAATCCGACGAGAAGACCGATCACGTGTGGCACGTGCACCAGATCTTTGCCGACGAGGATGGCGACCACGACTTTGGCATCATGGGCGATGTCGATCTGGACGCCACGCAAGACGGTGGCGAGGTCATCTTCAAAAACTACCGCGTCGGCTTTATCGAGGACCTGCTCGGGAACTAGCCGGGCACAATGGAACGAAACGAAGCGGGGCCGTTGTCAATATCGCCAGCGGCCCCGCTTTTGCACTATACGTTATGCCTTACTCGGCATCCTCAACCTCATACGAATCCGCCTCGGCCGGCTCATCGTTTGTCTCTGACGCAGTCTCGCGCGCCTCGTCAAACGCCGCCTTCATGGTCTTGTTACCCCACGTGAGCTTGCGAATGGTAAGATCGTCGGCCTTCTTGTTGGCTAGGCGCAGGTTGTTCTCGGAAGACAGCAACGCCTCCTTGGTTTTCTGCAGATGGCTAATCGTCTTGTCGATCTCATCAATCGCCGTTTGGAACTTGCGGCTCGCGATCTCGTAGTTGCGGCCGAAATCGTTCTTGAACTTCTCCATCTTGGCTTCGAAGTTCGTAACGTCGATATTCTGCTGTTTGTACTCCGCTAGCTCCTGCTTATAGCGCAGCGAACCCATGGCGGCGTTGCGAAGAAGCGTAATCATGGGAATGAAAAACTGCGGACGGATCACGTACATCTTCTCGTAGCGATAGCTCACGTCCACGATTCCCGCGTTGTAAAGCTCGCTCTCGGGCTCAAGCAGCGTGCAGAGCACCGCGTACTCACAGCCTTTCTGGCGACGATCGTGATCGAGTTTCTTAAAGAAGTCCTCGTTTTTATGCTTGGTCGCGGTCTCGTCGTTCTCGTTTTTCATCTCGAACATAATCGAAATGACCTCATTGCCGCTTGCGTCGCACTCGCGGAAGATAAAGTCGCCCTTGGTGCCCTCGGACGCATCGTTATCCTTCTCGAAGTACGCGTTAGGAAATGCCGTCATGCGCAGACGGTTAAACTCGGTCTCGCAGTGCTGCTCGAGCGACTCGCCCACCATCTTGGTGGACAGTCGGACCTTCATGTCCTTAAGGCGCTCGATCTCTTCATCCTTGTAGCGAATCAGGTCATCGCTCGCGCGCTTGGCCTGCGCGAGCTCGAGCTCATGCGCCGCCTTAGCCTGTTCCTCGCGAGAATCGCGCACCGCCAGCTCACTCGTCAGCTTGGCACGTGCCTCATCGCGCTCTCGCTCCGCCGCGGCAACCGCCTCCGACAGGTTCATTTTTGCCATCAGTTCCTGCTCGCGCAGCTGGGCACGCAGACCCTCGGCCTCTTGCTCGGACTGTGCCTTAGCGGCAGAAAACTTCTCTTGTACCGTCGCGCGATAGTCAGTAAGCGCGCGCTCGGCCTCACTGCGAGCGGCATCGAGCTCACGCTGCGACTCTGCCGCGGCAGCGGCAAGCGCCATCTCCTGGGCCTTGTCCGCCGCGGCGAGTCTGGCCTGCAGCTCGGCAATCTGAGCGTCGCGGGCGGACAGGTCGTTTTGAGCGGCATTGCGCGCCGCCGACTCGGCAAGCTTTGCTTCGTCATCTTTGCGCCCAAGCTGCGCACGCAGGCTATCAATCTCACGCTGGAGTTCTGCATTTTCCTTTTGAGCATTGGCTCGCGCCTCTACCGCCGCGCGCTGGCTTGCACTCTCGCGCTCTGCGGCAGCGCCCTCGAGCTTAGCGCGCAGCTCGGCAAGCTCGGCATCGCGCTTGGCAACCTCTTGTGCCAGCTGCTGAGCTGCAGCATTCTTCTGCTCGACAAGCTGAGCGTTGCGCTGAGACTCTGCCTTTTGCAAGGCGGCCGTCGAACGCGAGCGTTCAAGCTCCAGCGCCTGCTCGCCCTCGCGCTGGACAGCCTTCACACGCTCATCCAGGTCGCGCGAGAACTCGGCATCGCGCACTTGCTTGACGATATCCGCATAGCCGGACGCATCGACCTTAAAAACTTCGCCGCAATGCGGGCACTTGATCTCGTTCATAGCAGCTCCTCGATGGACGCAAATTTCAACCGCCTACACTCTACCGCGCCGCACGGACAAAAAAGGCGCCGCTGCCATAATGGCAACGGCGCCGGAACCACCGCAAAGGTGCCTATCCCTATTGTGGTGGTTCTGGCGCCCTATAGCCTAAAGAAGCTAAGAATCTGGTCGCGGCTTACGGGCTTGTACTCGTTGGCGTCGAGGCCGACATCGTAGCGAAAGATAGGACGTTCGCGGTCGCGATTGCGCACGTTGGTGCGGTCTCCTCTGCTGTGGATATGCCCGTGTAGCATGATGGCGCCACGCGCCTTGCCATTCCAGCTGAGCATGGGGTAATGGCTCATCACCAGACGATGGCCCTTGGCATAGCCGGGAGCAATCTCCAGGTAATCGCGCACGTCTTCCCAAATCTGCGGGGTGTCGGGATCTTCCCAGTCGCCGTCATGGTTACCGCGGATGAGCGTCACATTCTTGCATTCGATACGCTCGCGCAGGCGCGCCGCCTCCGCCATGGGCAAGCGATACGTAAAGTCTCCCAGGATATAGAGGCGGTCGTCCGCAGCCACGCACTCATTGATGGCATCGATGACCTTGCGGTTCATCTCCTCGACCGAATCAAACGGCCGATCCATGTCGTGCAAGATATTCGTATCGCCCAGGTGCAGGTCGGCGGTAAACCACATCATCGTCTGTGTCCTCATTTCGCAACGCGTCTAACACGTGCCTAGTATACAGACGCTCTGGCGCGTCGGTTAGCCAAAGAGCCCGCCGAACAGACCTCGACGGCGTTTGTCTTGCTTTTTCGAAGCGTCACCCTGAGTTTTCTTGCCCTGCCGTTTCCTACGATCCTGCTCCAACTCATCGTCATCGAGTAGCAGATCCCACTCAAACGAATCGTCTGTCAGATTGAATAGGTCGTCGTCATCAAACATGGCCGCCTCCCTTGCCGACTAGCGAGCATCCACCACATAGAGGCCAACGCGCACCTGGTGCCACGGGCTGCGCTCGGGAGCAACCTGTTGCACGCGAGCCTCAAATACGTCCTCGTGGCCGTAATACATCATCAAGGACAGTGGGCCGACCTCGTTTCCCGGAACATAGCCAAGCTTGGTGTTGCCGTAATAAATCGCAACCGCCTCAGGGTCATGGGGATTATCGCGCTCGGCACACAGCGTCAGCTTATCGCCCGCTTTAAGATCGCCCAAGACCAAGGCGCCATCGGTATACTGAAATCCTGCAATGTGAAATGACAGAAGAACACGCGAAGGCTCGTACATAGCAGCTCCTCTAACGGCCGGATAAACCGGTGTGTAACCTTATTGAGAAGTCTACGGTCCCGTGCGGACACAAATACATCCTGCCTGCGTCCTTCAATCGTTTGCCTCAACGCTTGCGCGACAGAACGCTTGCAGATAAGATAGGAACACGGATGGCACCCGTTGCCGCGGGTCTTGCCAACTCCGATACACGTTTTCATCGTGAGAAGTGGCCGTCTTCGCTTACGCGGGGGCGGCTATTTCATTCGGCCGATAAACGGACCGAGTTCGATAGCCGCAATCAACAACGCCAATAACGAAATAACATCGCTTACGTTCATACCAAATCCCTTCTAAAGGGAGTTGGCCCATCCATGCTCCATAACAGTAGTCTAACGCAAAATGCAGGTAATAGGAACACTTGTTCGTATTACCTGCGCCCTTTTCTAATGCACAAACATGCGCACGAACTTGTGCTTCCAGCTTGCGTAGGGCGCATACCGAAACGGCACGTCCAGCCAAGTTGCCTTGTTCACGATACTCTTCTTGTGGCTAAACGTATCGAAGCTCTCGCGTCCATGGTACTGCCCCATACCGCTCGCGCCCATGCCGCCAAAGCCCATATGGCTCGTAGCCAAGTGCATGATCGTGTCGTTGACACAGCCACCGCCAAAGGGCACGTAACGCACGAAGCGCTGCTGAACTGCGCGATCCTGACTAAAGATATACAGGGCCAGCGGCGTCGGACGATCCGTAATAAACGCTTCGGCCTCGTCTAGGCTCTCAAACGTCAGCACCGGCAAGATGGGACCGAAGATCTCCTCCTGCATCACGGCGTCATCGGGGGTCACGCCGTCCAAAATTGTCGGCTCGATCTTCAGCGAAGTCTCCCGCGCGGTGCCTCCAAGCACGACCTTATCGGGATCGATCAGCCCGCGCACGCGCGCAAAATGCTTGGCGTTGACGATATGCCCGTAATCCTCGTTATCGAGCGGATGCTCACCAAACATACGGCGGACCTCTTCCTTGATGAGGCCCAGCAGCTCGTCGTGCACGCGCGTATCGACCAGCAGGTAGTCGGGCGCCACGCAGGTCTGCCCCACGTTGAGCCATTTGCCAAAGGCGATACGCCGTGCCGCGACCTTCAAGTTTGCCGTCGCATCCACGATGCAGGGGCTCTTGCCGCCCAGCTCAAGCGTCACGGGCGTGAGGTTTTTACTCGCGCGCTCCATAACGAGCTTGCCGACCGAAACGCTACCGGTAAAGAAGATCTTGTCCCAGCACTCATCGAGCAGCGCTTCGTTTTCGGCGCGCCCGCCCTCGACAACCGTCACCAGGCACGGATCAAATGCCTCTTCACAGATTTGCTTGAGCACCGCACTCGATGCCGGAGCATAGGCACTCGGCTTGATGACCACGGTATTGCCCGCGGCAAGGGCGCCGGCGAGCGGCTCGAGTGTTAGCAAAAACGGGTAGTTCCACGGAGCCATGATGAGCGTGACGCCATAGGGCACGGCTTGCGTTTTGCACACACTCACGGCGTTGGCAAGGTCACACGGACGCAGGCGCGGACGACTCCATCGAGCCACGTGAGCGATCTGATGACGAATCTCGGAAAGCGACGTGCCGATCTCGCACATATATGCCTCGTCATGCGACTTTCCCAAATCGGTCTTGAGTGCATGGGCAATATCGGCCTCGTGCGCCCGTACCGCATCGCGTAAACTCACGAGCGCGCGACGTCGGGCATCAACATCAAACGTAGCGTGCGTTTTAAAGTAAGTGCGCTGATCGCCGACGATGCGCGCAATTTCCTCGGTGTTCATGGCACCCTCCTAGTTCTCGTCCTCAAACATACCACCCGCGACGACCTCGTACATACGCTCGAGCTCCAAGCGGTCCATCAAAAGCGGAACGGGGTACAGCGGATTGGCCTCGGCATCGGCATGCGCCGCCATCTCGGGAATGTCGGAGCGGCGAATGCCCGAGACATATTTGGGGATTCCCAGGATCTCGTTCATGCGGTCGACCCAATCGATAAAGGCCTCGGCCGCAAGACTATCCTGCGCGGTAGCCGGCGCAATGCCCGCCATGCGAGCAAGATCGGCAAGCTTGGGGGCGGCGGCGTCACCATAAGCGCGAAGCATGTGCGGCAGGATGATCGCGTTGGCCAAACCGTGCGGAATTCCGTATCGGCCGCCCAGACTGTGCGCGATGGCATGCACATATCCGACATAGGAGC
>CAVEDI010000032.1:0-5142 GCA_963614405.1 Oscillospiraceae bacterium
AGTGATTATCGAGGGTGCGGAGGGTATGTCGTCGGCCGAGTTACGTGACTACGTTGTGCGCGGTCGTGCCTTTCGCGCCTGGCGCGAGTCCCGTATGGACGATGCGGATGCCGAGGCCGAGGATGACGAGACGCGGTCCATTGACGGCGTCGTTTCGACCTTCGAGCTCGATGATGCTGCCGAGAAATGCGTACTCGGCCTATCCAAACGCACGCATCTCACGGGCCGCGGCATCGTACGCCTGGTGCGTATCGCGCGTACAATCGCTGACGTCGCCGAGAGCGAGCAAGTGACGCAGGACCACGTGCTCGAGGCGGCGATGTACCAGGGAAGGAGGGACCAATGATGGCCGAGGGGACCTTTGAGCTGCATCCAGGCGATGCGTTGTATCCCGAGACCGTTTTGGAGCTTTCTGATATACCCCAGACGCTTTATGTGCGCGGCAACCCCGAGGTGCTTTCGACGCCCGCGCTCTCCATCATCGGCGCGCGCAAGGCCTCGCCGTATGGTCTTGCCGTGGCAGAGCTTGCGGCAAAGGTGGCGATCGAGGCGGGAGTGACGGTTGTTTCGGGCGGCGCGGTCGGTTGTGACCAGGCCTCGGGTTGGGCTGCGGTCAACGCCGGCGGCAAACACGTCGTGGTGCTGGGGACGGGCGCCGACGTGGTCTATCCGCGTTCGAGCGCGGGGCTTATTACTCGCACGCTCGATACGGGTGGCGCGGTCGTGTCGATCTCTCCGTGGGGCATGGGTCCGCGCAAGTTTGCCTTTCCGCGCCGCAATCGCGTGATCACGGCCCTGTCGCAAGCCCTCTTTGTATCCGAGGCGGGTATGCCTTCCGGGACGTTTTCTACAGCCGAGGCTGCTATGGATTTGGGGCGCGAACTTCTTGCCGTGCCGGGGTCGATCCTATCGCCCGAGTCGCGTGGCACGAATTACCTCATTGCGAACGGTGCCTGCTGCATCATCGACGAGGAATCTATCGAGATGGCTATCTCACGCATCTACGGTACCTTGCGCTACTCGCGCCCCGATGCTCCCGGCATTGCCGACCTGGATCCAACACAGCAGACCGTTATGCATGCGCTCATCGCTTCTCCGCTCAAGGTCGACGACATCGCGGCACTCGTGTCGCTCGATGCAGTCGGCGTACTCAAACTCTTGGGTTCGCTTGAACTCGAGGGTCTTATCGAGCGCATGATGGATGGAAGGTATGCGCCCTCCAAGTTTGCCCTTCACGCCCAGACACCCTTCGGTCACAATGGAAAACGTGTCAATTAGAAAGGTGTTTGCAGATGCAGTTCGATCAGGTGACGGTTATCGGTGGCGGTCTGGCGGGTTCGGAGTGCGCGATCCAGCTGGCAGATCGCGGGTTTGCCGTAAAGCTGTGCGAGATGCGCCCCCAGGTGAGCTCCCCGGCCCACCATACCGATCACCTGGCAGAGCTCGTCTGCTCCAATTCGTTTAAGTCGACCCGTCCGGATTCCGCGGCTGGTTTGCTGAAGGCCGAGCTTGAGCGCATGGGTTCAGTCCTGCTCGATTGCGCCCATCGCGCGGCTGTTCCCGCCGGTGGCGCCTTGGCGGTCGACCGCGTCAAGTTTTCCGAGCTTGTCGAGGCCGAGGTTGCCGCCCGTCCCAATATCGAGGTCGTGCACGGCGAGGTCACGCAGATTCCCGAGGGTCACGTGGTCATTGCCGCGGGCCCGCTGTGTTCACCGGCGCTGAGCGAAGAGGTTATGAAGCTCGTCGGTGGCGATGCCCTTGCGTTCTTCGATGCCGCGGCGCCGATCGTCGATGCCTCCACGCTCGATATGGACGTGCTGTTCTCGCAGTCGCGCTATGAGGAGCAGGGGAGCGGCGACTATCTCAACGCTCCGCTCAATAAGGAGGAGTACGAGGCCTTTATCGAGGCGCTTACCACGGCCGACCGCGTGGTGCTCAAAGACTTTGAGGGCGGCGATCTGTTCCAGGCTTGCCAGCCTGCCGAGGAAGTTGCGCGCACCGGCAAGGACGCCATTCGCTTTGGCGCCATGAAGCCCGTCGGCCTCACCGACCCGCGTACCGGACGTCGCCCCTGGGCGGCGATTCAGCTGCGTGCCGAGAACAAGGAGAAGACCGCCTATAACCTGGTGGGCTTCCAGACCAACTTGACCTTTGGCGAGCAGAAGCGCGTCTTCCATATGGTGCCGGGACTGGAGAACGCTGAGTTCTTCCGCTACGGTGTCATGCACCGCAATACCTTTGTCGACGCCCCGCATGTGCTCGATGGCACCTTTGCCGTGCCCGGTACCGGTGTGCGCCTGGCCGGTCAGATCACCGGCACCGAGGGGTACATGGAAGCCGTGGCGACCGGTCTGCTCGCGGCGCTCAACACCTATGCCGAGGCTATCGGTGCCGAGGGCGTCGAGTTTCCGCGTGTGGGCGCCCTGGGTGCGCTCGTGGGCTATGCGACCGATCCTGCCACCGTGGGCTATCAGCCCATGCATGTCAACTTTGGCCTGGTGCCGCCACTCGAGGATGGTAAGCGCCGCAGCAAGCGCGACCGCTACCAGGCCTATGCGGACCGTGCGCTCGAGGCCCTTGATGCCTACTTGGCCACGCGTTCCGACTTGTTTGGAGGCGACCGGTCATAGCCTTTGACCTGTACGACACCGTCGACTCGTTTATCGCCTATATCGCGCGCGTCGAGGGACTTTCTCCCAACACGGTGACGGCCTATGGCTCGAGGCTGGAGCGCTTCGCTGCCTGGTGCGAGCGCGAGGATATCGATGCTTTCGCTGCCGACGTGCGCACCATTCGTCGCTATCTTGCCGGGCTTTCACGTGAGCAGGTGGCTCCCCGAACGCTTGCGGCGCACCTGTCGGCTATTCGATCTCTCTATCGCTGGATGGCTGCCGAGGGGATTGTCGAGGGCGATGCGGTCTCGGCGATCGCATCGCCCAAGCTGCCGCGTGACCTGCCGGGTGTCCTTACGACCCAGCAGGTCGAGGCGCTGCTCAAGACGCCTGATACCTCGACGCCCGCGGGACTGCGCGATGCGGCGATGCTTGAGTTGCTCTATGCCTCCGGCGCGCGAATCTCGGAGCTCGCGGCGCTCAACGTGGAGTCTATTGGTTGGTCCGAGCGAACGCTGCGACTTTGGGGCAAGGGGAGCAAGGAGCGTATCGTCCCCCTGTATCGTCGTGCGCTCGATGTGACGCGTCTCTATATTGAGGAGGGGAGGCCGGAGTTGCTCGCTCAGGCAAAGCGCCGCGACCTCGCTACCGGGCCGCATCCGCTGCTTATATCGGCGCGTGGCAATCGCATGAGCGCCGCCATGCTCCGGCGGCGGTTCCATACGCTGGCGACGCTCGCCGGCATTCCGGCCGACATCGCCCCGCATGCGATGCGCCATACCTTTGCGACCGACTTGCTTGAGGGCGGTGCGGACCTGCGCTCGGTTCAAGAGCTGCTGGGTCATGCGAGCCTGTCCACGACGCAAATCTACACGCATCTCACGCCCGATCGGCTCAAACGTGCCGTGGCTCAAGCCCATCCCCGCGGCGAATAGTGGCTGGGACGTCCCGCGCCGCACTCAGGTGTGTGGTTTTGATTGCGGGTTGGCAGGAAGAAGCATTCCTGCTATCATTCATCGGGTTGCTTCACGGCAACATGTTTTTATCACGCACGCGCGGCTACTTCATACCGTGGTGCCCGGGCTTTGGTAGCACATGTCCGGGTTGGTTTTGGAGGATGACCCCGCGCGGAGGCAAACCACAGGAGGTTTAACATGGCTACCAAGATTAATATCCGCACCCTGCTCGAGGCCGGCTGCCACTTCGGTCACCAGACCCGTCGCTGGAACCCCAAGATGAAGCCGTTCATCTTCGGTGAGCGCAACGGCATCTACATCCTCGACCTCAAGCAGACCATCCTCGACGCCGACCAGGCCTACACCTTCGTCAAGAACGTCGCCAAGGGCGGCAACGTGCTGTTCGTCGGCACCAAAAAGCAGGCTCAGGAGGCCGTCAAGAACGCTGCTGAGCGCGCCAACATGCCTTACATCAACCAGCGTTGGCTCGGCGGTATGCTGACCAACTTCGTCACCATCCGCTCCCGCATCAACCGCATGGAGGAGCTCGAGGCCATGGTCGAGGACGGTCGCATGGCTGTTCTGCCCAAGAAGGAGCAGGCTGTTCTCGGCAAGGAGCTCACCAAGCTCCAGACCAACCTCGGTGGCGCCCGCGACATGAAGGGTCTGCCCCAGGCTCTCTTCGTCATCGACACCAAGCGCGAGGAGAACGCCATCAAGGAGGCTCAGCGCCTGAACATCCCCGTCGTCGCCCTGATCGACACCAACTCCGATCCCGACGAGGTCGAGTACGGCATCCCCTGCAACGATGACGCTATCTCCGCTGTCACCCTTATGTGCGAGCTTATGGCTGACGCCTGCCTCGCTGGCTCTGGTAAGGAGCAGGTCTCCGAGGCCGAGATGGCCGCTGAGCCCAAGGCCGAGTAAATCAGTCTTAGTTAATTCTTTTTCATCTCTTTGAAAGGAACCACAATGGCCCAGATTACCGCCGCTATGGTCAAGCAGCTCCGCGAGATGACCGACTCCCCGATGATGGAGTGCAAGAAGGCTCTCGTCGAGGCTGACGGCGACATGGACGCCGCTGTCGACGTTCTGCGTAAGAACGGCCTTGCCAAGGCTGCCAAGAAGGCTGGCCGTGAGACCAACGAGGGCGCTGTCGCCGCGTTCGTCTCCGAGGATGGCAAGACCGGCGCTCTGCTTGAGCTCTCCTGCGAGACCGACTTCGTTGGCTCCAACGCCAAGTTCACCGGCTTTGCTTCCAAGGTCGCTGAGGTTGTCGCTACCACCGAGCCTGCTGACGTCGACGCTCTGCTCGAGAAGCCGATGGGCGAGGAGACCGTTTCCTCTGAGCTCACCGAGATGATTCACATCATGGGCGAGAACATGAAGATCTCCCGCTTCGCTGCCCGCAAGGCCGAGAACGGCGCGCTCGCTTCTTACATCCACATGGGTGGTAAGATCGGCGTCCTCGTCGAGTTCGCCTTCGAGAAGGCCGAGACCGCTCAGGCTGAGTCCTTCAAGACCTTCGCTCACGACGTTGCCCTTCAGGTTGCCGCCGTCGCCCCGATCTGCGC
>CAVEDI010000033.1:0-14274 GCA_963614405.1 Oscillospiraceae bacterium
TGCCGTTTTCATCACGGACGGGGTGGACCTTGGCGTACTTGATGGCGGACAGGGAGTCAGCCACGACGGAAAGGCCAGCGATGCCCGTAGCGAACCAGCGGTGCACGTGCTTGTCGTGCAGAGCCATCTGGATGCGCTCGTAGCAATACTTGTCGTGCATGTAGTGAATGATGTTCAGCGAGTTGACGTACACGCCAGCGAGCCACTTCATCATGTCGTTGTACTTGGCCACAACGTCGTCGTAATCGAGCGTATCGCCCTCGACGGCGCGATACTTGGGGCCGACCTGCTTCTTGGAGACCTCGTCAACACCGCCGTTGAGTGCGTACAGCAGGCACTTGGCCAGGTTGGCGCGAGCGCCGAAGAACTGCATCTCCTTGCCGATGCGCATGGAGGACACGCAGCAGGCGATGCCGTAGTCGTCGCCATGATAGACGCGCATGAGGTCGTCGTTCTCGTACTGGATCGAGGAGCTAGCGACAGAAGTCTTGGCGCAAAACTTCTTGAAGTTCTCGGGCAGACGGGTCGACCACAGAACGGTCATGTTGGGCTCGGGGCTGGTGCCCATGTTCTCGAGCGTGTGCAGGTAGCGGTAGCTCATCTTGGTAACGAGCGTACGGCCGTCGACACCCATGCCGCCGATGGACTCGGTGACCCACTGCGGGTCGCCGGTGAACAGGGCCTGGTACTCGGGGGTACGGGCAAACTTGACCATGCGAAGCTTCATGATGAAGTGATCCACGAACTCCTGGATCTGCTCCTCGGTGAAGGTACCGTTGGCAAGGTCGCGCTCAGCATAGATGTCGATGAACGTGGAGGTACGGCCGATGGACATAGCGGCGCCGTTCTGCTCTTTGACGGCAGCAAGGTAGGCGAAGTACATCCACTGGATGGCCTCCTGCGTGTTGGTAGCAGGGTTGGAAATATCGAAACCATAGGTCTCGGCCATCATCTTGAGCTCGCCGAGGGCGCGGATCTGCTCCTGCAGCTCCTCGCGATCGCGGATGTTGTCGGCGGTCATGACCGTCGGAGTGGAAGCCTTCTGGGCTTCCTTGTCCTTGATCAGGTAGTCGACGCCGTACAGGGCAACACGACGGTAGTCGCCGATGATGCGGCCGCGGCCATAGCCATCGGGCAGACCGGTGATGATGTGAGCCGAGCGGCAAGCACGCATCTCGGGGGTGTAAACATCGAAGACGCCAGCGTTGTGGGTCTTGCGCTCGAAGGTGTAGCGCTCGACAACGTTCTCGTCGACCTTGTAGCCGTGCTGGCTGGCAGCCTGGCAAGCGATGCGGATACCACCGTTGACGTGCAGTGCGCGCTTGAGCGGCTTGTCGGTCTGGAGGCCAACAATGGTCTCCTTGTCGCGATGGGCATTATCGATGTAGCCAGCGGGGTGGCTCACGATACCCGTGACGGTCTTGGTGTCCATATCGAGGACACCACCCTGCTCGCGCTCCTTAAGCAGCAGGTCGAGAACCTCGCCCCACAGCTCCTTGGTACGCTCGGTCGGACCTACGAGGAACGACTCATCGCCCTCGTAGGGGGTGTAGTTCTTCTGGATGAAGTCTCGGACGTCAACCTCTCCCGTCCAGATACCTTCCTTGAAGCCTTCCCATGCCTCCTGCATTGTGTAACCACGCTCCTAGTTACGTGTAATGCGGCGCTCTCTCACACCGCTGCTTATTGAATTCTTGAATTTTCGGCTTGCACTACCGGTTTCTTCCGTTCTTCACCACACGTTGGTGCAGGAAAAACGTTTGTCCACCTTGGAACTACAACCCAAAACCCAAGATTTCACCCGTCTGAGAAGGATAACATAGCGACCCTCTGCATCTGGGCTGTTATATGTTTCTTTTTTTATATCATAATGGCTTTTTTTACAAACCCGCAGGAAATGCGCGCGCGAACAACTACCGTTCACCGATTTGTTTGGTATTTTTCCTTGCCTTTGTACGACGTTCGCTCTAGCTGTTATGCCAGCTTTAGCAGGGTAAAGTGTCTCAGAGACCCTACAGAAACTGCAGGGCGGCCACGGGATCCCCCGTGGCCGCCCTGTGGCGTAGCTAGTTTTTAGCTTTGATTGCCGCTTGGCATTAGGCGGCTGCGGCGGCCTTGTCGGTCGTTGCCTTGCTATTGCCGTTGCCCTGGCCCTCAAAATGCTTGTAGCACCAGCTGGTGACCAGCGGGGTCAAAATAGCCGTCACGATTGCGCAGGCTGCAACCTGTGCCGTAGCCGTCGCGAGCACGGCGCCGCCGTACATGGCCCCGTTGACGCTTGCCATGGCAGCAGGCGTGGCCACATTGGCTCCGGCGCAGCTCGAAATGGCCGCACCTGCGACACCCGTACCACCCGTGAGCTTATCGACCGCGATGACGGGAATTGCAAAGACCACCGAGCAGATCACGCCGAGCAGAATACCGGGAAGACCGCCATTAATGAGCTGGCCAAAGGTCATGGTCGAGCCCATGGCAAAGAAGACGAGCACGATGATGGCGGAAAGTGCCGGTGCCATCATCTTCTTAAAGCTGGGGAACAGGTTACCCAGAATAATGCCGATGACGATCGGCAGAATGGCACCCACGAGCGACCAGCCGATCGGAGCCTGACCGGCAGCGCCGAGCACGATCATCGTGACCGGAGGGCCGACAACGAGCGTGGTGATGGCGACGGCGCCACGCTCGGCCTCGTTGCCCATGGTGCCCATCAGACCAGCGTACATAGCGTTGTTGGCGCCGGTGCAAGCCGCCAGCATCACCATGGCAGAGATGCCAAACAGGTTGTCGTTGAACACATAAAGGATGAGCAGCGACACGGCAACGACCACGATCTGCTTGACAGCGATGATGATGGCGCCGCGTGCAGCGGCGGCGGGAGCACTCTTAAACGAAATCGTCGTACCGACGATGAGCAAAAAGGCGCCAACGAGCGGGCCTGCACCCTGCTGGGTCATGCCAAGCGTAAAGCTACCGAGCGTTTTAAACAGGTCGGGGAATAGCGTGTTGAGCAGGCAGCCCAACAGAAGCGGCACCAAGATATTGGCGCCCGGGATGGAGGACATCTTAAAGAACGGCTCCTTTGCCGCCGGCGCCTCCACCGCAGTCGATTCACTCATATATATCTCCTTTGGATGCATGCGAATCGTAGCCGCACGCGCCTATGTCAGAAAGAAGGCGACAACCCCGAGTCGCCAGGGTCGCCGCCAAACGATCACCGCGGGGTATTACCCGTCCAGGACGATGCCGCCGTCGCAGTCACCAATCTCGCCGTTCACGAAGCTGGCGAGGTCGGAAGCGAAGAACAGCACCATCTGCGCAGGCTCGCTGGCCTGGGCGGCGCGGCCCAGAGGAATACCGTTGATGATGCGCTGAGAGTTCTCGTCAGAGAGAATCGAGGTCATATCGGTCAACGTGAGCGACGGGCACACGGCGTTGCAGCGAACGCCAAACTTGCCGCCCTCCTTGGCGACCGCCTTGGTAAGGCCGTTGACACCGGCCTTGGAGCTCGCGTAGGCAGCGGTGCCAAGCAGGCCGCCGCCGATCTTGCCAGCAACGGAGCTCACGTTGACGATAGTGCCGGCATGCGCCGCCTTAAAGTGCGGGTACACGGCGTTCATCATAGTGAAGGTACCGTTGAGGTTGATATCGATAGTGCGGCGCCACTCGGTGTCATCGATCTCGTCGAACTTCTTGGTGCTGATGACGCCAGCGCAGTTAATCAAGATGTTGGTTTGCGGCAGGTCCGTAAAAATCTGCTCGACGGTCTCGCGCGCCTTGGGCGCATCGGCGACATCGAGCTGATAGAACTTGTTGCCCTCGCCAAGCTCGGCCACTGCGGCCTCGCCCTTAGCAGCGTTCCTTGCGATGAGCGCGACATGTCCGCCGCCCGCGACGATGCCCTTGGCGATCTCGAGGCCAATGCCCTGAGTGCCGCCCGTGACAATCGCGGTCTTGCCCGTGAAGTCAAATGCCATGACTCCATCCCCCTTTATGTAAGGTGTCTCCTTGCGGGAAGTTGGAGCATCGCACGTGGCGATTATATGAGTCCCAGTCGTCATGGTGGTGACAACCCCTCGCCTAACCGCGGGCATGATAGTTCTTTGAAACGCTTTAGCAATTGAATGATTTTAAGTCTTAATGAGCTCTTAATATTGCCTAGCGGCCAAGTAGATTTTTGGGACATGCCTAGAAATCTACCGAATGGGATAGTTGAGCTGGGGTATCATCTTTCACCGAAAATAGTTTCTAGTGTTAGGGGTTTTCGGTGGAAGATACCGATTTCCGTGAACTTGGGCGTCAGCTCCTTACCGAGTTCGGCAGCATGCATCAGCGCATTTCGCGTTTTGCGGACAAAGCCCTCGGCGGCGAGATGGCCGTCATGCGCGCCCTCATACTCGCCGGCGGCTCGCTCACGCCAAGCGAACTCGCTGATCGCGCCTGGGTCTCGAGTGCCCGCATCGCCAATATCCTACGCGCTCTCGAAGCCAAGGGCTGGGTCGAGCGCGAGCACTCAAAGACCGACCGTCGTCGCGTACACGTCACGGTGACCGACAAAGGATTCCAGGATCTAGAAATCAAACGTCGGGAATTCGAGAACCGCACTGCGGCTTTCCTCGAGCAGCTCGGCGAAACAGATACCCAAGAGATGGTGCGTCTTCTAAGGCGTGCCAACGAAATTATCGACCGCAATCAAGAAAGGAGAGATGCCGAGTGAGGATTCTCAAGCTCTTTAAAAAGCATATCTTGGCACTGTTCGCAGCTATCGTACTTATCGTAATCAGCTGCAACGCCGATCTGGCACTGCCAACCTATATGAGCGATATCGTCGACGTGGGCGTGCAGCAAGGCGGCATTGCCTCGCCCGTGCCCGACACCATTCGCGCCGAATCGCTCGACGACCTCGAACTCTTTATGAGCGCCAAGAACACCAAGGCTGTGGAGGCCGTGTTTAGCAAGGCTGACAAAAACGGCATTCGAACGTACAGGGGCACCGAGGAAGAGCGTGCCGATGGAGGCAAGATTGCCGACATTATGAGCCTGCCCGAGACTGTCGTCCTTTCGCTCAACCAGGGCATCGACGCCAACTCCATGGGCGACATGATGGGCTCGTCCAGCGAGAAAAACGACAACGCTGCCCAGGCCATGCCAACCCCCGAGCAAATGGCAGCGATGACGCCCGAGCAGCTCGCCGAGATGCAGCAGAAGGCCGCAGCGGCGCAGAACATGCAAAAGCAGATTGATGCCGACGGCGGCAAAATCACTATGAAGAGCCTGCGCCTGGGTGTCGAGGGCGGTCTGGTAGACCAAAGCAAGCTCGTCGAGGGCGCCAACCAAATGGCGGACAAAATGGGATCCATGTCGGGCTCCATCGTCACTCAGCGCGCCGTGAGCTATGTACAGGACGAGTACAAGGCGCAGGGCATCGACCCCGCCGACGTACAGAACGCCTACCTGAGCCGCATGGCGACCACGATGTTTGGGCTGTGCCTGGTGTCGCTCGTCGCCACCATCCTGACCGGTGCCGTGGCGTCGCGCACCGCCTGCTCCATCGCCCGCGACCTGCGCCGCGAGACCTTCAACAAGGTTATGCACTTCTCGCCGGCCGAGGTGGGCAAGTTTAGCCAGGCCTCGCTCATCACCCGCTGCACCAACGACATTCAGCAGATCCAGATGGCCGCAACCCTGTTTATCCGCATGTGCCTGATGGCCCCCGTCATGGGCATCGTCGCCGTCATGCGCGTCCTGGCCAACCATACTGGCCTGGAGTGGACCATCGCCGTTGCCATCATCGCGGTCTCGGCCGTTGTCGGCGTGCTCATGGGGCTCACCATGCCCAAGTTCAAAAAGATGCAGAGCTTTGTGGACCGTGTGAACCTTACCGCCCGCGAGCTGCTCGACGGCCTTATGCCCATCCGCTCGTTCAACCGCGAGGAACATGAGCTCGAGCGTTTTGACAAGGCTTCGCTCGACCTAATGACCACGCAGCTCTACACCAACCGCGCCATGAGCTTTATGATGCCGCTCATGATGCTCGTCATGAACTGCATCACCGTGCTTATCGTCTGGTTTGGCGCCCAGGGCGTGTCCGACGGCGTGATGCAGGTCGGCAACATGATGGCGTTTATCTCCTACACCATGCAGATCGTCATGGCGTTTATGATCCTCACCATGGTTTCGGTTATCCTGCCCCGCGCCGAGGTCGCAGCCGAGCGCGTGGAAGAGGTCATCACTTGCCCCACCAGCATCAACGACCCTGTCTCGCCCAAACTGCCCGTGGCCAGCGCGCCGCGCGGTGAGCTCACCTTCCGCGACGTGAGCTTCCAGTATCCCGATGCCCGCGCCGATGTCATCAGCGGCGTGAACTTCACCACACATGCCGGTCAGATGCTCGGCATCATTGGCTCCACGGGCTCGGGCAAGTCCACGCTCGTACAGCTGATTCCGCGCTTATACGACGTCACGGGCGGCAGCATTTCGCTCGACGGCATCGACGTGCGCGACATGACCCTTTCCGAGCTGCGCCGCCGCATTGGTTACATTCCGCAGCAGGGACGCCTGTTCTCGGGCACCGTCGAGAGCAACCTCAAGTTTGCCGGCGACATGGTAAGCGATGATGATATGCGCCAGGCCGCGCGCATCGCACAGGCCGAGGACTTTATCGCCGAGCGCGAGGGCGGTTACGACTCCCCCATCAGCCAGGGTGGCTCCAATGTTTCGGGCGGTCAGCGCCAGCGTCTGGCCATCGCCCGCGCCCTGGCCAAGAAGCCCGAGGTCGTGGTGTTCGATGACTCATTTAGCGCCCTCGACTACAAGACCGACGCGCGTCTGCGCGAGGAGCTGGCCAAAAACGTTACCGACGCCGCGCTCGTGGTCGTGGCCCAGCGCATCGCGACCATCATGCACGCCGACCAGATTATCGTGCTCGACGACGGCCACGTGATGGGCACCGGTACGCACGAGGAGCTGCTGCGCAGCTGCCCGGCGTACCTGGAAATCGCACAGTCGCAGCTTTCCGCCGAGGAGCTGGGACTTACCCAAGAAGAAATTGCAGCCGTCACGGAAGGAGGCGAGCGCTAATGGCAGACGAGACCAAGACTCAAATTCCCAAGCCCACTCGTCAGCGTGGTCCCATGGGCCGCATGGGTGGCATGCGTCGCGGCGAAAAGGCCAAGGACTTTAAGGGCACCATGAGGCAGCTGCTCGGCTATATCGGCCAGCACAAGATTGCCGTGTTTGCCGCCGTCGCCTTTGCCGTGTGCTCGGTCATCTTTAATATTGTGGGACCCAAGGTGCTCGGTCAGGTTACGACCAAGCTGTTCGAGGGCCTGGTTGCCAAGGTCAACGGCACCGGCGATGTCGACTTTAACTGGATCGCCAAGACGCTCGGCTTTTTGCTCTGCCTGTATCTGGCGAGCTCTGCCTGCAGCCTGATCCAGGGCTGGCTCATGACCGGTGTCACGCAAAAGATCTGCTACCGCATGCGCAAGGAGATCGCCGCCAAGATCGCCGTCGTGCCGATGAGCTACTTTAACGGTCACAGCAAGGGCGATGTGCTCAGCCGCATCACCAACGACGTCGATACGCTCGGCCAGTCGCTCAACCAGAGCGTGACACAGCTTATTACGTCCGTCACGCAGATTATCGGCGTGCTCGTCATGATGCTGTCGATCAGCCTGCCGCTCACCGGCGTCACCGTGCTCACGCTGCCGGCCGCCGCGATTATCTTAATGGTGATGATTCACTTCTCGCAGCCGTACTTCCGCGAGCAGCAGCAGGTCCTAGGCACCGTCAACGGCATTATCGAGGAGGATTTTGCCGGCCAGAACGTCATTCAGGTGTTCGACCGCGCCGAGGCTTCGATCGAGGAGTTCGACCGTCAAAACGACCGCCTCTTTATTAGTGGCTGGCGCTCGCAGTTCCTGTCGGGCCTGATGATGCCGCTTATGAGCTTGGTGGGCAACATGGGCTACGTGGGCGTCGTCGTGGTGGGTGCGCAGCTCGCGCTGACCGGCAATGCCACGCCCGGCGACATCCAGAGCTTTATCCAGTACGTTCGCAACTTTACGCAGCCCGTGCAGCAGCTGGGCAACGTGAGCAACACGATGCAGTCGATGGCCGCCGCCACCGAGCGCGTGTTTGAGTTCCTGGCCGCGCCCGAAGAGGAGCAGAAGGCCGACGCGCAGATTCCCGAAAAGCGCCCCGGCCACGTGGAGTTTGACCATGTCAAGTTTGGCTACACGCCCGACAAGACCATCATCCACGACTTTAGCTGCGAGGCGCAGCCCGGCCAGACCATCGCCATCGTCGGTCCCACCGGCGCTGGCAAGACCACGCTCATCAAGCTGCTGCAGCGCTTCTACGATGTGGACGGCGGTTCGCTGCGCGTCGAGGGCATCGACGTGCGCGACTGGGACCGCGCGGCACTTCGCGGCGAGTTTGCCATGGTGCTGCAGGATACCTGGCTGTTTAACGGCACGATCCGCGAGAACATCCGCTACGGACGCCCCGATGCAAGCGATGCCGAGGTCGAAGCCGCTGCACGTGCCGCACGCTGCGACCACTTTATCCATACGCTCGCCGGCGGTTACGACTTTATGATCAACGAGGAGGGCACTAACCTGTCGCAGGGTCAGCGCCAGCTCGTGACCATCGCCCGCGCCATTTTGGCCGACCGCCCGGCGCTGATTCTGGACGAGGCAACCTCCAACGTTGACACTCGTACCGAGGAGCTTATTCAGCGTGCCATGGATGCGCTGATGCAGGGCCGTACCAGCTTTGTCATCGCGCACCGCCTGTCCACGATCCGCAACGCCGACGTGATCTTGGTAATTCGCGACGGCGAAATCGTCGAGAAGGGCACGCACGACGAGTTGCTCGCCCAGGGCGGCTTCTACGCCGATCTGTACAACTCGCAGTTCGACGAGGCGGCGTAAATTCTGCCGCAGGGAACGAATAACGCCCGAGAACGGGGGCGCAGGACAACCTGCGCCCCCGTTTTTGTTCTACGGCCCTTGAGCCGCCTCCCCTGGGACCTGATTGACAGCCCCTTCGAAGCCCTGTGGGCAAAAAATGGCAAATATGAGTACTGTTACCTTTTTGGTAACAGCCAAAACCGCCTCAAACGACCTCCTTGCGGCCTCTATACGCCTTCAAATTAATCAAAACGCCCGTTAGCGGGCTTCTGTGTGCCAACGTTAATGAACATATTTTTCACTTTGTCTATTATCTTGCTAGACTGATATGTTACTAGGTTAGCAACCGTACTCATATTTGGCATTTTTTGCCCACAGGGTGTTTCCTGGGGAACCGACAACAGCCTTAGGGTCGCGCGCGGTGCCACTCCCTCCCGACATCCGCCGACGTTTACCCAGATAAAACCTGCCAAAATAAACCTGTCCCTTTTGGCAGGTTTCGGGGTGGCAAGGGCTTGCACTTTAGCGTGCGACAGCGGATAATGCCGAACACTCGACAATACGTTTATTGCTCTTTCTATAGATTGAGGAGGCCCCTATGGCCATGGAATTCAAACGCAGGCTGCCGATCCCCATGGAGATCCGCGAGGAAATGCCGCTTTCTGCCGAGCTTACCGCCAAAAAGCAGGCATTTGACGCCGAGGTCGCCAAAGTCTTTACCGGCGAGGACGCACGCAAGGTGCTCATCATCGGCCCGTGCTCTGCCGACCGCGAGGATTCGGTGCTTGAGTACATGAACCGACTGGCCAAGACCGCCGAAGAGGTCAAGGACAAGCTCATCATCATTCCGCGCGTCTACACCAACAAGCCGCGCACCAAGGGCACCGGCTACAAGGGCCTGCTGCACAACCCCAACCCCGAGGCTCCCGACGACCTGCTCGAGGGCGTCAAGGCCATCCGCCATATGCACCTGCGCGTTATTAAGGAAACGGGCTTCTTCACCGCCGACGAGATGCTCTATCCGTCCAACTACCAGTACCTCGTTGACCTGCTGAGCTATGTTGCCGTGGGTGCGCGTTCGGTCGAAAACCAGGAGCATCGCCTGGTGTCGAGCGGTATTTCGGTGCCTGTGGGCATGAAGAACCCCACCGCCGGTTCCACCACCGTCATGCTCAACTCTATTTACGCCGCCCAGGCCCACCAGAGCTTTATCTTCCGTAACTGGGAAGTCGAGTGCGATGGCAACCCGCTTGCGCACGCTGTCATGCGCGGCTACATCGGCCTCGATGGCCGCACCTACCCCAACTACCACTACGAGCACCTGGAGCGCCTGGCCGAGCGCTATACCGAGCACGCCGGCTACGCCAACCCGGCGGCGGTCATCGACTGCAACCACGACAACTCGGGTAAGCGTCCGCTGGAGCAGTATCGCATTTGCAAGGAAGTGCTCGACAGCTGCCGCCGCAACGAGTCCATCTCCAAGCTGGTCAAGGGCTTTATGATCGAGTCTTACCTGGAGGACGGCAACCAGCCGGTCGACGGCGGCGTCTTTGGTAAATCGATCACCGACCCGTGCCTGGGCTGGGAAAAGACCGACTACCTCATCCACGAGATCGCGGAGCGGGTGTAGGTTACGGCGTTTTACCAAACGCCGTAACCGGCCGACGCTGCAAGCCCGCCAGAGCGGCAATCTGCCTTTCAGCTTCGGCGGCATGATCAAAAGGTCAATGCCGCCTTGTTTCAAGGCACCTTGCTCGCTCTGGCGGGCTTTCGCTGACTTTTGCTCTACCTGCGGTGTTGGCGGGATAGCTAATTTAGGATGGGGCTCTTTTAACTACCCGCAAAGTAGTCATTGGGGACGTTCTTGTTTGACTAGTCGTTTAAGAACGTCCCCAACGACTATCTGGGCAAACGTCCAAACCGACGTAAGGGAGTTGCCTTCCCTCGTGGCGGTCTTCTAGCAGAAAAACCAAGTGAGTAGGCTTTTTGCAGAAGGCCGAGCACGCCCTAAAACGCCACAGCTCTAACCTGCGGTTTCATCGATCATTTGTCGCGATGTGCTCGGCAGGTTCAAAAAAGTCTACTCACTTGCATCCGAGACACCCCCAGATAGGCAAAAACCACCGCGAAAGGGCCCCTGGTCCCTTCGCGGCGGTCATACGCCTCTGATTTTGCGACGATTTTGCCCGCTTGCTACTCGCTGTAGCGGGTGGCTATGGCGGCTCGCACCATGCCGGTGCTCATGAGGTAGGTCACCAGGAAGTAGCCACCGTATGCTGCCAGGAAGATTGCACAGGTGAGGCCCACGGTGCCGCCGATGCTCATATTTCCGAAAATGCTCACCAACTCGATAATCACCTTAAGTGCCACAAAGGAGTGCGCCAGGCCCACTGCCAGCGGGAACAGGAAGAACACCGCTTGTTGCGCCATCACCGAATGGCGAATCTGGCGGTCGTCACAGCCGATCTGTGCCAGCACACGATAGCTGCGGCTGCCGTCGGCCACGTTGGAGAGTTGCTGGATCGACAGAATCGCCGCGCATGCAACGACCAATACAAAGCCGATGTAGATGGCTAGGTAGCTAATAAGACCGTTCATTTGCGCTGCTTGCGCGTACATCTCGGAGCGTGTGACGAAGGTTCCCCACGACCCCGGCTCCTTGCCGTCAACGAGCAGATTGTCGAGCACAGTGTATTTAATGCTCTCGTCTGCCTCGGTCGTATCCATCCCCTGTTTGTAGTTAACGAGCAGGCTACTGGAATACGGCTGCAGATTAAGTTGGGACAACAGCTCGTCGGCAACGACGACGGTACCCCCATTACTGCCCATCGCCGAGTTGGCGATGGCCGCCGTATCTTCGTCCGACTTATCGGTTGCGGGCTTGAGCGTATGCCCGCCCAAGGTAAGGGTATGGCCGCCAGCCATATACTTGGTGTACAGGTCGACCAGCTCGCCGCCCATATCACACGTGAGCAGATACTGGTCGTGACCGATGTGCACCGGCTCCTTGCCCATCATCTGGCGCAGTTTGTTGTACTGACTTGCCGGCGTCACAGACAGGCCTGTCATGTCGGCATTGCTACCCCCGAACGCCTTGGGAAGCTTTTCGCCCATGGTCTTGCACATCTCACTTGGGGTCACCGAAGGATCCGAGCCGCCAAGCGGGTAACTCAGATACGAATCGATCTGCACATGCTCACCGGCAACATCGGCGATATTGACCTTCTTGCCGGTCTCGTCGTTGTTGTCCGCCGACTTGCCTTTAATACCGTCTGCAACGTTATCGGGGTCGACACGATCGCCGTGCCATGCGGAGTACAAATCGACCGTACTATCGGCCAGCACCATGCGATCGGCTTCAGACGGATTGATGTACTCTTTGTAGTAGTCGAGCGTATCGGGCGTGTAATAGACATACGTCTGTGACACGTCAACAGGGTTATAGCGCTCCAGGTTTTCGTTCATCACATTGGCAATCGACATACCGCACGTCACCGAGGTGATGGCCAAAAACAGGAGCATCGCGATGACGCCCATCGAAAAGCACACCGTGTTGACCTTGGCCGCAAGCTGGCGCACGGTAAACATGTTGAGGCCGCGCCAATACACGCCGCGCAGGCTCTGCAGCAGCTTGATGAGCATGCCCGAGAGTCCCCAGAACAGGGCAAAGGTGCCCACGGTAACCATAGCGGTCGTAATGCCAAACTGGTTCATGGCCTCTTGCAGCTTGCTGTCCGTCGCGGTTAGCGGGAACCCATCACGTAGCAGACGGTAATAGGCCACGCCCACAAGCGCCACGCCCACGGCAAAGATGGCAATCGCGATCCAGGGGTTGCGTGTCTTGATGCTCTCGTTGCGACGCTCGGCACCCATAAGCTCGATAAGTTTGGTACGACGCACGGCGCGAAGGTTCAGCAGTAGCGTGAGCACAAACATTACGAGCATGCAAGCAAGGGTCAGGTTGAACGCATGCACCGAGAAAAAGAAGTGGAAATTGGCGATCTGTGTCTTAAAGAGCGAGGCCGTAAAGAACGTCATGAGCTGGGAGAGTCCCACACCCAGCACAATGCCGGCGACAAAGGCCACGACCGAAACGATCACCGTCTCGAGCGCCATAATCGTGGCGACGCGCCCGCGCCCCATGCCGAGCACCTGGTACAGGCCAAACTCCTTCTTGCGGCGTTTCATGATGAAGTTATTGGCATACACCATCAAAAAGGCCATGACACCGGCCAAAAAGTACGTCAGGTTGCCGAGCATGCTGCCCATAACCTGCGCCAAGCCCTTTTCATCGATGCCGGCGATGTCGACCTGCATCGAGATGGTGTTAAAGGCATAGAAGACCGTGACGCCCAGGGTGAGCGTCAAAAGGTAGACGAGGTAGTCGCGGCCGGCGCGGCGGACGTTGCCCCAAGCGAGTTTACAGAGCATCGGAGCCCTCACCGCCCATCATGGCAACGACCTCCATAATGCGGTCGAAGAACTCTCGGCGGTCGGTGTCGCCGCGGCGCAGCTCGGTGAAGATCTTGCCGTCGCGGATAAACAGCACGCGGCTCGTGTAGCTGGCAGCAAAGCTGTCATGCGTGACCATGAGCACGGTGGCGCGCAGGCGGCGGTTGAGGGCCTCTAGGCTCTCGAGCAACAGGCGGGCGCTTTTGGAGTCGAGGGCGCCGGTAGGCTCGTCGGCCATGATCATGGTGGGGTCGGTGACGAGCGCGCGAGCCGCGGCAACGCGCTGCTGCTGGCCGCCGGACATCTGGTAGGGATACTTGTCGAGCACCTGACTGATGGACAGGCGCGCTGCCACATCCTGCACGCGGGTCGAGATCTCTGCCGAGTTTGTGCGGGCAATGGTGAGCGGCAGGGCGATGTTCTCGCGTGCCGTGAGCGTATCGAGCAGGTTGGAGTCCTGGAAGATAAAGCCGAGCTCCTCGCGGCGAAACTGCGAGAGCTTGGCCTGCTTCATGCGCGTCACATCCTGCCCGTTGATGCGGATCGTGCCGCTCGTGGCGCTATCGATGGTCGACACGCAGTTGAGCAACGTCGACTTGCCCGAGCCCGAAGCGCCCATGATGCCAACAAATTCACCGCGGTTGACGGTAAAGCTGACGTCGTTGAGCGCACGGGTCACGTTGCCCAGCGCTCCATATACCTTTTCGAGATGCGCGACCTCCAGTACCGGGGTCGCCATGTGCGTGGTTTGCATACCGAGTCCTTTCTTGCGATTAGTCTACGGCATCTATAGTCGCAAGAAGACGAGTCGGCTACCATCGATATGGCTTACGCTTGCCTTACCGTTGTGTAAGGTAGGGGTAGTCTTTTTGGGACGGGGCTTTTTTAGCTACCCCATCCGAAGCCTTCG
>CAVEDI010000034.1:0-3474 GCA_963614405.1 Oscillospiraceae bacterium
CGGACAGCGCCGTCACCTGCAGGCGATCGGCATGCTGACGGCACACATCGAGTGCCTGGGTGCCGATAGAGCCCGTACAGCCCAGGATGGCAACACGGAGACGTCCATCGGAGCCATACGTCGTCTGGAAGGACATTACAGCACGCCTCCGATCATCAGCATCAGCTGCGCGGTGATGCAACCGAAGATAAGCGAATCGCTACGGTCGAGCATGCCGCCGTGGCCCGGGATAAGGTTGCCGGAATCCTTGACGCCCACGCCACGCTTGATACGCGACTCGATGAGGTCGCCGATAACGCCCAGGACGGACACGACCACGCCGCACAGCAGCGCATAGGGCAGGCTGAGCTTGTAGAAGTGCGTCGCCCACAGGATGAGCCAAATCAAAACCGAGCCCAGGATGCCGCCGACAAACCCCTCCCAGCTCTTTTTGGGAGAGATCTTGGGAACCATCTTGTGCTTACCGATACGGCTGCCCACGATGTAGGCAAACGAATCGGAGACCCAAAGGGACGCGCAAACGCCCACCGAAAGCAAGGCGCCGGCAAAACCGGGCACGGCATCGCGCAGCAGCACGATAGCCGACAGCATAAAGCCAGTGTAGATGGGACCCATGAGCGTCACGGCCACATCAGAGATGCGGGTACGCGGCGACCAGACATACCAAATGCCCACAGCGAGCATCAGGGCAAAAAGCAGGGCATTCAGCAGCATCGAATCGCCCAGCGCCGACAGCGGAAAGAGCACGGCGGCAGCGATGCCCATGCGCTCGTTAGCCATCTTGCCATCGAGCCTTGTCATACGGAAAAACTCATAGCAGCACAGACCGCTCATGACGGAAACAAAGATGGCAGTGGGCACGATACCCAAAACCAGACACAGGATAAAGACAACGGCGTAGACGATACCCGCGGCGGCACGGGTAATAAAGCCCGCCAGCCACGAACCGGTGCCGCTCTTCGCTGCAGGCGCTCCCGCAGCGGTAGCTTTGCGCGCAGGCGTCTTGGGAGCAGATGCCTTGGGACGATCGGACACGATTAAGCCTCCTCGGTCTTGCTCAGTCCACCAAACCTACGGTCACGGCCCTGATAGGCCAAAATGGCGTCGACAAGGCCCCAACGATCAAAGTCGGGCCAATAGGTATCGGTGACATAGAACTCGGAATAAGCCACCTGCCACAGCAGATAGTTCGAAAGGCGCAGCTCACCAGAGGTGCGAATCACAAGCTCAGGATCGGGAAGGCCGGCGGTATAGAGGTGGGAAGCCACCATGTCGTCATCAATTGCGGCAGGATCAATCTTACCGGCGGCAACGTCGAGCGCGATCTGACGGACAGCGCGGGTAATCTCGGCACGCGCGCCGTAGTTGACGGCAAGCGCCAGCGTCATACCGGTGTGATCGGCGCACTCGGCAAGACCGCGTTCAAAAACGTCGCGGGTCTTCTTGGGCAGCGCGGAAATATCACCCAAAAAGACAACGCGCACGTTTTCGCGCTTCAGAAGCGGCAACTCGTCGATGAACGTCTTGGCAAACAAGTGCATCAAGACGTTGACCTCATGCTGCGGGCGGTTCCAGTTTTCGGTAGAAAACGCATAGGCAGAAAGCACGTCGACGCCCAGGCGCACGCAGGCGGTAATGATCTCGCGCAGCGAGACGATACCCGCCTTGTGGCCCTCAGTGCGTGCAAGACCGCGCGACGTGGCCCAACGACCGTTGCCGTCCATGATGCACGAGATATGGTGCGGAATGTTATTGAGGTCAAGGTCGGAAAAACCGACGCCCGCAGGGGCGTCGGCAAAGTACTCGACCAGTTTATGCTCGTCGTATTGCACCTTAGATCTCCATGACCTCGGCTTCTTTTTCCTTCAGAAGCTCCTCGACCTTGGCGACATACTCATCAGTGTGATTCTGGACCTTGGCCTGCTCGCGACGGACATCGTCCTCGGTGAGCTCCTCATCGCGCTCGAGCTTGTTGTTGAAGTCGCGACGGATGTTACGGATAGACACCTTGGCCTGCTCGGCGTACTCGCGGCACTCCTTGACGAGCTCGCGACGGCGCTCCTCAGTGGGAGCCGGGAACGGAAGACGAACGACGGTGCCATCGGAGTTGGGGGTAATACCCAGATCGGAAGCGCCGATGGCCTTGACGATAGCGTTGATGAGTGCCTTGTCCCACGGCTCGATGAGCAGCATGTGGGCCTCGGGGGTCTTGACGGCGGCAACCTGCGTGACCGGCGTGGGAACACCGTAATAATCGACGGTAATGTCGGACAGAATGTTGGCATTGGCGCGGCCGGTACGGACCTTGGAGAAGTTATGCTTGAGGGACTCGAGCGACTTGTCCATGTGGGCGGTGATGTTCTCTGCCATGCTTAATCCTCCTGATAGACGAGCGTGCCGACGGGCTCACCCGAAAGCGCGCGCTTGACGGTGTCCTCGCCATCGATGTTGAGGACCAAAATCGGCATACGGTTGTCCTGGCACAGTGCCGTAGCCGTGGAATCCATAACCTGCAGACCGCGAACGAGAACCTCGTGATAGGTAATCTTGTCAAAGCGGACGGCATCGGCGCACTTGACGGGATCCTTGTCATAGATACCGTCGACCTTGGTGGCCTTGATCAGAATCTCGGCGCCGATCTCGCACGCACGAAGAGCCGCGGCGGTGTCGGTCGTAAAGTACGGATTGCCCGAACCGGCGGCGAAGATGACGACGTTGCCCTTGGATAGATGGTTGATGGCGCGACGGCGAATATAGGGCTCGCAGATCTCGTTCATCTGGATAGCGCTCATCACGCGGCAGGGAACATCGTTATGCTCGAAGGCATCCTGCAGGGCGAGCGCGTTCATAACGGTTGCCAGCATGCCCATGTAGTCGGCCTGAGCACGCTCCATGCCACCGGCAGCGCCGGCCATGCCGCGGAAAATATTGCCGCCGCCGACAACGACGCCGACCTCATGGCCAACGGTGAGCAGCTCCTTGACCTGCTTGGCAAGATGGTCGGTAACCTTGGGGTCGATGCCATATTGGCCGTCGCCCATCAGTGCTTCGCCGGAAAGCTTAAGAAGCACGCGTTTATATCGGATGTCGGACAAAGCGATCCTCCTTTAGATTGAACTCTCAACATTCTATCAAAGGCTCTAAGAAGAGCCATGAAAAAGCAGGCTGTGAGTAAAACCCACAGCCTGCTCATTACCAGCTACAAGAGCTTATTTACTCGCCACGGACCAGACGGTCAAAGGCAACGACGGTAATGGTGTCGCCAAGCTCCTTGGAGACCTGCTCAGCGTACTTCTTGATGGTGAGGGAGCTGTCCTTGATGAACTCCTGCTCGGTGAGCACGGACTGCTTGTAGAACTTCTCCAGACGGCCGACAGCCATCTTCTCCTGAATGGCCTCGGGCTTGCCGGACTCGGCAGCCTGGGCCATGTAGATCTGCTTCTCGTGCTCGACGGTCTCGGCCGGAACCTGATC
>CAVEDI010000035.1:0-7417 GCA_963614405.1 Oscillospiraceae bacterium
GTGGGACTCCCCGCCACGGCGACGGCCATGCGACAACGCGCAATATCCTGACCGGTGGCGCGGCTCACGGCCTGCGCGGCGACGGCGGGCGACACCAGCCGAAACGGCACGCACTGGCAGCGGCTCACGATGGTGGGCAGCATCACGTCTGCCGAGGTGCCCAACAAGATGAACATAACGCCCTCGGGCGGCTCCTCGAGTGTTTTGAGCAGTGCGTTGGCGGTGTTAGCGCGCAGCTGCTCGGCACGGTCGATGATGTAGACCTTGGCCTTGGCACGGATGGGCGCCAGAGGCACATCGTCGAGCAGCTCGCGGGTCTGGGCAATGAGGTAGCCCGTGGCGCTCTCGGGCGTGTAATAGTGCACGTCGGGATGCGTGTGCCGCGCAACGCGCACGCAGCTGTCGCATGCGCCGCAGCCGTCCTGCTCGCACAGGAAGGCCTGGGCGAGCGCCCATGCGGCATCGAGCTTGCCGGCGCCGGGAGCGCCCAAAAACAGGTAGGCGTGCGATGCGCGGCCGCTGGCGACGGCGTTGGTCAAAAAGTCGCGCACGCGCTCTTGGGTGTCGAGCTTGGCCAGCAGGCTTGCCTGAGCGGGGGCCACGTTACTCGGCCTCCTTGGCAAGTGCGGCGGCGACGGCGTCTTGCGGAATGTCGAGACCGTACGCGCGAACCTGCTCGACCGTCTTCGCAAAGACTTCCTCGATGGACGCGGTCGCGTCGATGAGCTTTACGCGGTTTGGCTCCTCGGCGGCAATTGCGCAAAAACCCTGGTAGACACGCTCTTGGAAGGCCATGCCCTTAGCCTCCATGCGATCTGCCGCACCGCGGTCGGCCATGCGCAGCGCCGCCTGCTCGGGCGTGATGTGATAGACGAGTGTGAGCGCCGGGTGCGTACCCGCGACGGCCAGGTTGTTGGCGTCGCGCACTATCTGGCGATCGAGGCCATCGGCAAACGCCTGGTAGCAGGTCGTGGAATCGTAGAAGCGGTCGCACAGGACAACCTTGCCGGCAGCAAGGGCGGGCGCGATGACCTCGTGCACCAACTGAGCGCGTGCCGCCTCGTAGAGCAACAACTCGCAGGTGTCGCCCATCGCCGTATTGGCGGGGTCGAGCAACAGAGCACGGATCTTTTCGCTGATGGCGGTACCGCCCGGCTCACGCAGGGTCACAACCTGGTAGCCGGCAAGGTCGAGCGCACGGGCAAGCAGGCGCGCCTGCGTAGATTTACCGGCGCCATCGACACCCTCGAGCGTAATGAAGCTATGTTGAGCGGGCTCAAAAGCCATGGGCGCAGCCCCTTCCTACAAGGCGCGTAAATGCAGATATATCAACCAAGCCATGATACCCCAGGGGCAGGCGCGTCCCAAATCCAACCTAGCCATCGAGGCATCCCCGAAGTTGCGGTGAAATAGGGACTGATTGAAGCTCTGAGACCGCCAAACAGTCCCTATTTCACCGCAACTTATGATGGGGAATTTTGTGCGCTGGGTATAATCGTCGTATTGCATTGAAATGTGGCGAAAGGAGTGGCAATGTCTCGGTATTGCGCCTCGTGCGGCAAGCTTCTTGCAGATAATGCCAAGTTCTGCACCTCGTGCGGTGCACCCGTTGAGCAAACAGCCGCGAGCGATAGCCAGCCCGCTTTTGAGCAGACCGGCTCCCTTGATACGCCGCAAGCCAAGGCGGACGACCCCCTCGCCTATCGCCCCGACCCCGCCGCAAGCCCCGCGGCCGTCGAGACCACGCAGCGCATACCCGTCGCGAGCGGCTCGCCCCAACAGCAGCCGGCTCCCGCACACGCGCCCGCTTCGCCACAGACCCCCGCTCCCAAAAAGAGCGGCGCCGGGCCGCTTATCGCCGTTATCGTTGTGCTGGTGGCGATTATCATCGCCCTGGTCGTTTTCTTTGTGATCAAGCCTTTCGACAGCGCCGCCACGCAGACGACTGCCGAGGTAGCTAAGCTGCACCATGACGTCGACGACGATGACCTAAAGCCTCTCGACGATCCCAACAGCCTGTACGACGATGATGACGATGACGATGACGATGACGACGAGGATGGCGGCGAAGCAACGCTCTCCGAGCAGAACCTCTACCGCCGACTGAGCGAATACTACGACTTGCTCGAAGACCTCGACAACTACGTCCGTGGCTGCGCGCAGAACTTCAACGGCAGCTATCTGGAAGAAGATCGCACCACCCGTCAAAATCTCGCCGACGTCGCCGAGCGCACAGAGGACACCATCGAGCAGTATTACGACATCGTCGAGGACCTGGACGTCCCGACGAGCTCTAAGAACTACAGTTCCTGGAAAGACATCGTTGCCCTGTATGACGACCTGGATCACCGCATTGACGCAATCTGTGATGCCTGGGAGATCAGCCTGAAATACGCCAAGCCTGCGGACCACAAGGACGAGATCGTGGCACCGCTGGCGCGCGACAACGTAGCGGGCACCAACGACAACAAATACCGTCTGGACTTTGAGGACCGCTACCCCGGCGCCGCACCCGTCGAGGTGAAGTAATCCCAACAACTGATCAAAACTTGCGGTGAAATAGGGATTAATTAGGCCTTTTGCCAGCAAAAACAGTCCCTATTTCACCGCAACTTAGAAGTGGGGCCGGGCGCGCATTTGCATTTGCGCGCCCGGCCCCGCCGTGTCTATATGTGCTCGGATATGTGCTCGGTTACTTGTCGGCAGCGGTCTTTTTGGCAGTCGATTTCTTGGCAGTCGTCTTTTTGGCCGTCGTCTTTTTGGCGGTCGTCTTCTTGGCAGCAGTCTTCTTTGCCGCCGTCGTCTTCTTGGCCGTGCTCGCCTTGGTCGCAGTCTTGCGGCCGCGGGCGGGCTTCTTCTCCTTGGTCGGGCAGTCCATGTTGACGCAGATACGCCACGGGCCGCGCGCCGTATTGACCACCACGATGGGGGCGCCGCACTCGGGACAGGTCTCGCCCGTCGCCTCGAGCTTGCCACGCGCCGGCAGCGGATAACTCACGCCGCAGTCGTCATAGTTGGTGCAGCGGATAAAGCGCTTGCCGCTCTTCTCGCTCTTGTGCGCAATCAGATCGCCATGGCGTCCGGCCTCGGCACACACCTTGCACTCGCCCACCTTAAGGTCGGGCTCGTAGTTGGTGGGGCATGTGGGGTTCACGCAAATCTCGAAGGCCTTCTGGCGGAACGGCTGACACTTAATGCGCGGCGCACCGCACTCGGGGCACACGGCGGCCTCGCCCTCGAGCGGGCTCACCTTGACGCCGCTCGGCACCGGATAGGTCACGTCGCAGTCAGGCCATCCCATGCAGCCGATAAAGCTGCCACGGGTCTTGGCGCTCGTCTTCATAACCAGGTCCTTGCCGCACTTGGGGCAGGCGCCCACGCGCGCATCGGCCGTGACGGCGTCGCTGATGGCGTCGCCCAGCTCCTGCGTATGCTTGAGCAGCTCGTCGAGCACACCGGCCAGCAGCGCACGCGAGTGCGTCACGACATGCTCTTCGGTGTCCTCGCCGCGCTCCACGCGGGTCATGTCGCCGTCGAGTTCGCTGGTCATATCGGGACTCGTGATGCGCGGGGCAAACTGCGACAGCGCATCGATAATGGCGATACCCAGCTGACTCGGCTCCACGGGATCGTTTTTGAGGTAACGCACGGCGTACAGGCGCTCGATGATGCTCGCGCGCGTGGACTTGGTGCCCAGGCCGCGCTTTTCCATCTCCTGCACGAGCTTGCCCTGGCTGTAGCGCGCGGGCGGCTCGGTCTGCTTGGCCTCGAGCTTAATGTCGAACACGTCGACCGTGTCGCCCTGCTCCAGCGGCGGCATCTGCTCGTCGCGCTTGAGTCCGTACGGGTACGCCTCGCGGAAACCCGGGGTCACCAGCACGTCGCCCGAAGCCACGAACGGCTCGCCGTTCACATCGAGCTCGAGCTTGGTGTTCTCGATGGTCGCAGGACCCATAAGCGTCGCCAGGAAGCGGCGGGCGATGAGATCGTAGAGCTTGCGCTGGCCGCCGTCGAGCGTGGACGGATCGCCCTCGCCCGTGGGGTAAATAGGCGGGTGGTCGGTGGTCTCGACTTTGCCGCGCGTGGGCTTCATGGGACCGGCGAGCACCTTTTTGCACACAGGCGCCAGCGCCGGGTTGATCTTTGCAAGGTCGCTCACCACGGCGCCCAGATCGAGCGTCGCGGGGTACACGGTGTTGTCGACACGCGGGTAGCTGATAAGACCCGCCATGTAGAGGGACTCGGCGATGCGCATGGTGCGTGCGGGCGAGATGCCCTCGGCCGCGGCGGCAGCCTGCAGCGAGGTGGTCGCAAACGGCGTGGGCGGCTGCTGCTTACGCGAGCGCTTGGTCACCGCGGCAACGGTCGCCGTCGTAGCGCCGTCAACGTGGCCGTACGCTGTCTCGGCAGCATCCTTGTCGGTAAAGCGTGCCGTCTTGTGCGCAATCTTAAAGCGGTCGTCCTCGGCAGCACCCTGCGCGGCGCCCATGCCACGGATCTGCCAATAGTCCTCGGGCACAAACGCCATGCGCTCGCGCTCGCGCTCGACCACCAGGGCAAGCGTCGGCGTCTGCACGCGGCCGGCGGAACGCACGTTGCCAAAACCGCCAAACTTGGCGAGTGTTAGGTAGCGCGTGAGCACCGCGCCCCAGATGAGGTCGATGTGCTGACGGCTCTCGCCGGCGTCGGCCAGGTTCTGGTCGAGCGAGACGAGATTATCGAAGGCCTGCGTGATCTCGGCCTTGGTAAACGAAGAATACTGGGCGCGGGCGACCGGCAGGTCGGGCGCAACCTCGCGCACCTTGTTGAGGGCGTCCGAACCGATCAGCTCGCCCTCGCGATCGAAGTCCGTAGCGATGATGACGCTGTCGGACTTCTTGGCAAGGTTCTTGAGCGAGCGGATGAGTTCTTTCTCGGCCGGCAACTTAATGACTGGCGCCCAGGTGAGATAGGGCAGGCTCTCGAGCTTCCAGCCCTTGATGGAGATGCCATCGGCAAGGAACGGCTTACGCTTGGTGTCGTACGGCGGACGAGCCAGGCCATCGGGCATGTCGGCCGGCAGCATCTCGCCGTCCTCGGTGACCGAATACCAGCCCAGCTTTTTATCGAACAGCACGCTGTCGCAAAAATCGGGCGCAAGGATGTGACCGGCAAGGCCGATCGTCACACACTCCTCGCCCTTCCACTCAAAACGGTAGATGGCGGTGTTGTACACCTTGTCCTTTTTGGGCTTACCCGTGGACAGCCGCTCGGCAATCTGACGCGCGGCGTCGTTTTTCTCGGCGATGATGAGCTTCAAAAGAGGCTCCTATCTCGTGTCTCTGCGGCTGCGCCCGCGCTTGTAGCGGCCGACTTACGCCCTTGCTTGCTCAATCTGCCCGATGAGCCAATCGCACCAGGCATCCATGCCCTCGCCCTTGCGCGCGCTCACGGCAAACCGCGGCGCCTGCGGATTGAGGTCATCGAGTGTCTTAGTATACCTATCCATGTCAAAATCGAAAGCCGGGGCCACGTCGACCTTATTGAGCAGCTGCGCGCCGGCGTGCTGAAAGATGCCCGGGTACTTGACGGGCTTGTCGTCGCCCTCGGGCACCGAGAGGATCATGATGGACAGGTTCTCGCCCAGGTCAAAGTCGACCGGACAGACCAAGTTGCCCACGTTTTCGATAAAAATGACGTCGATGTTATCGAGCCCAACGGCCTGGTCGAAGGCGTCGACGGCCTCCATGATCATGTTGCCCTCGAGGTGGCACAGGCCGCCCGTGTTGATCTGGATGGCGGGCATGCCGGCTTCCTTCATGGTGATGGCGTCGACGTCCGAGGCGATATCGCCCTCGATGACGGCGCAACGCAGGCCTGCCTTGTCGCGCAGGCGCTCGTTGGTGCCCAAAATCGTGGTGGTCTTGCCCGAACCGGGGCTCGACAAGACGTTAATCACATAGGTGTTTGTCTCTTTAAATCGCTGACGCAGCTGATCTGCCAGGCGCTCATTGCGCGACAGAATCGGCGATGCGATATCAATCGTTTTCTCGGCCATACTCGGCACTCCTTACTTTGGCCCCTTTATACCCCGTCACCAGATGGCTAGCGGGCTAATCGTCGGGGGTTTCGATTTCGATACTTGCGATGTCGAGCTCGCGACCGTGCAGCAGGCGCACGTTGGCGCCGCCACATTGGGGGCAGCGGCAATGGAAGCGGTCGTGCTCAAAGACCTCACCGCAGTCCAAGCACTCGCTTTGTGGATGGACCTCCTCCACAGCAAGCTCGCAGCCGCGCGTGAGCGGATCCTCGTCACGAAATGTCTCCCACGCAAAGTCGAGCGCCTCGCGCACGACCTCGGTCATATCCCCGATACGCAGCGTTACCAAAACGGCGCGCGAGGCCCCCGCCCCACGCGCCGCGCGAATCACTGTATCGAGTATGCCGTTGACAATGCCAACCTCGTGCATACCGATTTACTCCTCGTCGTCCTCATCGTCCGAGAACAAGTCCAGACGACTCACGAACAAGCCCTCCTTGCCCTCGCGCGCGGTAATGACCACACGGGCGATGGCAAGCGAAATCTCGTAGAGCGAGAGCAGGGCGCCATACATGAGGCCCAGCGTAACGGGCGAGCCGTCGGGCGTAATCACAGCCGAGCCCACAAGCAGGCCAACGTATACATAACGCCAGGCGCCGCGGAAGGCCGCGTAGGACACGATGTGGAAAACAGAGAGGTAGAAGATGATGAGCGGCAGCTCAAACGCCACGCCAAAGCCGATCATAAAGAGCAGCTCCATGTTGACGTAGTTCTCCAAATCGGGCAGCGCCGTAGCGACGGCCGAGGTCTCGCCGATGAGCCACTCAAAGCCCGCCGGGATGATGATGAAGTAGCAGAAGATGGCACCCAGGAAGAACAGCACCGTCGAGGCGAGCACCGTGGGCACAACCCACTTGCGCTCGTTGGGGCGAAGCGCCGGCAGGAAAAACGCCAGAATCTGCCAGATAATCATGGGCGTGCACATGACCACGGCCATCTTGATGGCCAGCGAAAAGCGCAAACCAAAGCCACCGAGCGTGGTGGTGATGTAGAACTTGCCGTCCGGCACAAAGGAGCGGATGGGATCTTCCAGGATGTCGAGCACAACAGGCGTGGCGAAATACAGCACGATAGCGGCGGCAAACACCGACACAACCACGATGGTCAGGCGGCGACGGAGCTCTCCCAGGTGATCGAAGAGCGGCATTCGCGCAGGTCCGATAGGCATTACTCATCGCCTCCCTTCGGGGCGTCGGCGGTGGCAGCCTCGGCAACGGCCTCGTCCTCGGCCTCGAGCTCGCGAGCGAGCTGGTCGACGACAGCCTTGCGCTTGCGGGGACGACGGGCGTAGAGGTCGGCCGTCGTGGGCTCTGCCGGCTCGGGCTCGGACTCCGGCTC
>CAVEDI010000036.1:0-7084 GCA_963614405.1 Oscillospiraceae bacterium
CTTGAACTGAGAAGGGGGAGGCCTCGCGGCCTCCCCCTTTTTTGCGTTTACGGGCTTTTGTCTCACATAGTAGCTGTGTTTTATAACCCTCGTTTGTCGTATCTT
Source organism: Oscillospiraceae bacterium (assembly GCA_963614405.1). Taxonomy (GTDB): domain Bacteria; phylum Actinomycetota; class Coriobacteriia; order Coriobacteriales; family Coriobacteriaceae; genus Collinsella. Next base: position 106 of record CAVEDI010000036.1, read on the forward strand.
CTGTGAACGGGCTACAATAACTTAGTCTGTGCGATATGGAGGTGAACATGGCTGAAGCTGGTATCGGCGTTGATATCGTCGAGATTTCCCGTATGAAATCAATTCTTGAAAAGACGCCGTCGTTTGCTTGGCGTGTGTTTACCGAAGAAGAGCGTGCGTATTGCGATGCATCATCGCGTCCCGCTGCTCACTATGCGAGCCGCTTTGCTTCGCGCGAGGCGGTGCTTAAAGCTCTCGGCACGGGTTTTAGTCAAGGCGTGGGTCGCAAGGATGTTTCGGTAACGCGTGATAAACTCGGCAAACCGAAGGCGCTGCTTTCGGGCCGTGCACTCGAGATCGCTCATGAGCTGGGTGTTGTTGAGGTCGCTCTTTCCATTACGCTTACAGGAGACTTAGCCGTTGCGAATGCCATCGCGATTACCGAAGATGCTCGGCCTAAGCCAAAAGATGAAAAGGTGAGCACTAAGAAACGCGTTGCGCAGACATTTAAAGAGGCTCGCTCTGTTTTAGATGAGCTTGAGCAGCTGCAGAATTCAGCATTGACGGAGCACCTGGGCGATGCTTCGCAAGATACGCTAGGAGCATAGATGAAACCGGTTTTGAGTACCGAAGAAGTCGTTCGTCTCGAGGATATCATCGAACGCGAAGGGACTTCGAAGGCCGAGCTTATGGAGCTAGCGGGTGAGTTTGCCGCCAACGAGGTCTTGAAGCTCAATCCCGATCGGGTTCTCGTTCTGGTCGGTTTTGGTAATAATGGCGGCGACGGTTGGGTTGCCGCCGATATCCTGAGCCATAAGGGCGTGGACGTGGATATCGTTTCTCCGGTTGAGCCGGATGAGATTCCTGCTGCTCTGGCACGTCATGTTGCTCGTCGTACTGCCGGCCGCGATGTACACGTTTGCGTTGGCCCCTCGCGTGACGAACTCGAGGTTTTGATCGATAAGGCCGATGTTGTTGTCGATGCCATTTTTGGTACCGGTTTCCACGGGAATCTGCGTGCGCCGTTCTCCATCTGGATTCCTACGGTCAATGAATGCGCCGATTGTGTCGTATCCATTGATGTCCCCTCGGGCCTGAATGCCGAGACGGGCGTTGTTGATGACGACTGCATTCGTGCCGAGCATACGGTGACGATGATTGCGCCCAAGATTGGTCTGTATAGCGCTGATGGTCCTGAGTATGCTGGCGATTTGATCTGCGGCAATCTTTACGACCGTCTTGACGAGGTCATCGATGATGTCGACCACGCCGCCGAGATTGTCGAGCCCGGTGACTTAGTTGATTACTTTGCTCCACTACCTACGAATATCGATAAGTATTCCCGTGGCTCTGTGCTTATTGTCGCCGGATCTGCACAATATCCTGGTGCTGCCATTATGGCGGCCAAGTCTGCAGCTCGCGCGGGTGCTGGTTACGTGGCAGTCGCGGCTCCTGACGCCTGCGCTAATCTTATTCGCATGGCACTTCCTTCGATTCCCGTCTTTGCTATTCCGTCTGATTCCCGCGGCTCCTTTGGCGCCGCTGCGCGCATGACGGTGTGCGAGATTGCAAAGAAGTACAGCTGCGTACTGTGCGGTCCCGGTATGACGACGTCTGCCGGCGCTATGCAGGTGGTTTCGGGCTTGCTCGAGCTTGATGTACCGCTTATTTTGGATGCCGATGCACTCAACTGCCTTGCTAAGATTGCCATTGACGGTATTGATAGTAACCCCGAGATGTATCGTCGCGAGCAGCCGTTGGTTATGACGCCGCACTATCGTGAGCTTTCGCGTCTGGTTGCCGGTGACGAGGTGAACGACCTTGGTACCGCGATTGCAGCCGCGCAGAAGGTTGTCTGGGCTGCAGGCTCCGACAATCTGGTGGTCATTGCCAAGGGGCCGACGACGGCTATCTGTGGCGTTGAGCGTGTGTTGCTGCCACTTTCGGGTCCGGCTTCTCTGGCAACTGCCGGTTCGGGTGATGTTCTCGCGGGTATTTTGGCCGGCACGCTTGCCACCATGCGCGACGAGATGGATCGTTGGGAGTTGCTGTATTCGTACGCCGTCGCACTTCACAGCTACGCCGGTTTTGCCGCGGCGACGGAGTATGGTGAGAAGAGCGTTATCGCGACCGATCTTATCGACTTGATTGGTCCTGCCATGGAGCTGGCAGCAAAGGATGCGCTCGAAGATCTGGGAATCATGGACGAAGGGTCGGATGACTAATCATGAATAAAGCCGATTTGACGCGCTGGTCCTGGGTCGAGATCGACCGCGGGGCGCTCCGTCGCAACACGAGGGCCTATAAGAACTTGTTGAATCCACGTCAGCGCTTGTGTTGCGTGGTCAAGGCCGATGCTTATGGTCATGGAGCTGTTGAGTGCGCCAAGATCATGTATTCGGCTGGTGCCGACATGTTTGCCGTGGCGACGGTTAACGAGGGCGTTGAGCTCCGACAGGGCGGGATTACGAAGCCCATCCTCATCCTAAGCGAGCCGCCTATCGAGGCCATTCCGACGTTGCTCGAGTTTGATATCATGCCTTCGGTCTATACGTCTGACTTTGCTCTTGCGTATGGCGAATGCGCCGTCGCGGCGGGCAAAGTGGGCAAGTATCATCTCGCCATCGAGACGGGCATGAATCGTATCGGCGTTCACTACACGCAGGTGCTCGACTTTGTCCGCGGTATAAATTTCCATCGCGGTATTCAGTGCGACGGCGTATTTACGCACTTCGCCACGGCCGATGAACCTTCGGGCTGGGACTACAAGCTGCAGTGTCAGCGCTTTACCGAGGCCGTTCAGGCCATTAAGGATGCGGGTTTTGAGTGCGGTATCGTGCACTGCGCCAACACGCCGTCCTCGATGCTCGACCCCTCGATGCATTTTGATATGATTCGCGCCGGCGTTGGCTTGTATGGCATGCAGCCGTGCGAGCTGAGTGGCCGCGTGATGCAGCTTGATCCCGTTATGAGCGTCCATGCGCGCGTGACGCGCGTGGCACACCCTGCGATGGGTGAGGGCGTGGGCTACGGCTTTACCTACCGCGTACCGCGCACGCGCGTTCAGATCTGCACGCTGCCGATCGGTTATGCCGACGGCCTATCGCGTACGCTTTCCAATCGTATGGATGTGCTGTATCGCGGCGAGCGCGTGCATCAGGTTGGCAATATCTGCATGGACCAGTTTATGGTCGCCATTCAGTCCAACCCGGCACACGAGATTCCCGAGGCCGAGTATGGTGACGAGATGATTATTGTCGGCCGCGATGGCGATGCCGAGATCACTATGGACGAGATGGCCCGACTGCGCGGAACGATTAACTACGAGGTCGCCTGCGGCTTTGGCATGCGTCTCGACAAGGTCTACGTGTAGGAGCCGCTATGGGCGTCATGCACATCCCCGGCCATACCCATCAGGCGCCACGTGAGGTCGCACTCGAGGAAATCGAGGCCGTTCTGGGCGATTGTCACCTCTGTCAGCTCTACCAGTCGCGTCACAATATCGTGTTTGGCGTGGGAAACCCCCACGCTCGCGCCATGTTTATCGGTGAGGCGCCGGGCCGCAATGAGGATTTGCAGGGCGAGCCCTTTGTGGGGGCGGCAGGCGAGGACCTCAACGGCATTTTGTCGCTGGCGGGGCTCAAACGCGAAGACGTCTACATTGCCAACGTGCTTAAGTGCCGCCCGCCGGGAAACCGCAATCCGCGTCCCGAGGAAGTGCTGGCTTGCTCGCCGTTTTTGCGTGAGCAGATTCGAAGCATCTGGCCCGATATTATCGTGACGCTCGGCAACCCCGCGACGCACTTTGTGCTTAAGACCGAGATTGGCATTACTAAGCTGCGCGGCAGGTTCCACCAGATGGGGCATTTTGTAGTAATGCCCACTTTCCATCCGGCAGCAGCGCTGCGCAATCCGGCGTGGCAGGAGCTGCTGGAGGAAGACTTTAAGATGCTGGGCGACTATCTGGAGCGACATCCCGCACCAGAGGACACCTCGGAATAATAAGGAGCATATATGTCCCTGGAGCGCCTGGGGGTAGGTACTTACAAAACGACTTGCGCTGCCGATACGGAGTACTTTGGCGAGCTAATTGCACCGTGCCTTGAGGACGGCGATGTGCTCATCCTGACCGGTGGCCTGGGGGCGGGCAAAACTCACTTTACCAAGGGCGTCTCGCGCGGGCTGGGCGATGGGCATATGGTTACGAGCCCTACGTTTGCGCTCATGGCCGTTCACGATCAAGGCCGTATTCCGCTGTTTCACTTTGATCTATACCGCCTGGAGCATGCCTACGAGCTCGAGGATACGGGCATTTTCGATGTGCTGGGCTATGAGGGTGCTTGCCTGCTGGAATGGGGCGAACAATTCCAAGACGAGCTGACGGATGAGTATCTTTCGGTGACGCTCAAGCGTGATGAGGGCGACAGTGATGTGCGAACGATAACGCTCGAGGCGCGCGGTGACCGCGCAATGGAGCTTTCCCATTTGATTGATAAGGCTGTACAAGATGAGCTTGCATAACGACAACGCGCTGGTGGTGGCGCTCGATACTTCGACCGACATGCTTGCCTGCGCGGCAAGCTGGATTGATGGGCAGACGGGCGAGACGAAGCTCGTGAGTGGCGACCACATGTGTCGCCGTCACGCCAACGTTGAGCTCGTGAATACCGTTGATGGCGTGCTGGCTCAAGCCGGTCTGGATCGCAGCGATGTTGGTTGCTATGTGGTCGGCCGCGGCCCGGGGTCCTTTACGGGTGTGCGCATCGGCATCTCCACTGCCAAGGGCCTCGCGCGTGGTGCCAATGTTCCGCTGCTGGGCGTGTCGACGCTCGACGCCTGCGCTTGGACGGCGTGGAAGGCTGGCGTGCGCGGCAAGCTTGGTATCTTGGCCGATGCTATGCGCGGTGAGGTATATCCGGCGCTGTATATGCTGGTCGATGAGGGCCCCGAGCGTCAATTTGAGCGCGAACACGTGGTCAAGGCCGCCGTGGCGCTCGATGAGTGGCGCCAAGCAGCGGACTGGGACCAGGTTCAGCTGACCGGTGACGGTCTCGTGCGCTATGGCAAGCTGCTGGGTGAGGACGAGACTGCCCGCTGCGTGGAGCGCGACCTGTGGTGGCCTTCGGGCGAGGGCTTGCTGCTCGCGCACGCTGCGGGTGACGGCGATCCGGCTCGCGTCCTGCCGATTTACACGCGCCTTTCGGATGCCGAGGAAAATGAGCGCAAGCGTCTTGGTCTTGCCGAGAGTGCGCAGAGCGAAATTACGGGCGTTGCCGATGAGCTCGCCGGTCGTCATCTGCAGTTCCGTCCCATGGGCGCGGCGGATGCCGAGGGCGCGAGCGCGCTGGAGGCTGCCTGCTTTGAAGGTGCCGGACACGAGGCGTGGACGCCGGGCATGTTCCTGTCCGAACTGGGCGAGGACGTCGCTGCGCCGCGTAGTTGGTGGGTGGCACACGACGACGGCAAGCTACTGGGCCTTGCCGGCGGTATGGTCGTGGACGGTGATGTGCAGATTCTGGATGTCGCCGTCGACCCGGCACATCGCCGTGAGGGCATTGCCCGCAAGCTGCTGTCGCATGTGAGCTATGATGCCCAGATGCTCGGCTGCACCACGGCTTCGCTCGAGGTCGAGGACGGCAACAAGGGAGCGATCGCGCTTTATAACGCTCTGGGCTTTACCGAGGCAGGACGGCGCCGCGGCTACTATGGTGCCGGCAAGGATGCCATCGTCATGACGGCCCCGCTGCCCCTGGTGCTTCCGATCGACAATGCTTCGCCCGAGCCGACGGCGGCGGAGCAGCGCGTATGGCCGCTGCCTGCGCCCGGGCGCTCCGAGGGGGAGCGTGCCGAAATTGAGCGCCGCCGCCTAGTGCTCGCTATCGAGAGTTCCTGCGACGAGACGGCCGTGGCGATTATCGATGCGGATGGCAATATGCTGGCCAACCAGGTGTCGACACAGATTGATTTCCATGCCCGCTTTGGCGGCGTGGTGCCCGAGATCGCCTCGCGCAAACACGTTGAGGTGATTGTGAGTGTCGTGGATGCGGCGCTCGAGGATGCCGCAGCATCGCTTGGCCTTGAGGGTGGAGCCATTGCTCCCAGCGAGCTTGCCGCCGTGGGCGTAACACAGGGTCCGGGCCTGGTGGGCGCCCTCGTGGTGGGCGTTGCCTTTGCCAAAGGCTTTGCCTACGCTGCCGGTAAGCCGCTCGTATGCGTCAACCATCTGGAGGGGCACCTGTTTGCCAACTTGCTGGCGCAGCCCGACCTCAAGCCGCCGTTCATCTTCACGCTTGTCTCGGGCGGGCACACCATGCTCGTGCACGTGAAGGCATGGGGCGACTACGAGGTGCTCGGTGAGACGCTCGACGACGCTGTGGGCGAGGCCTTCGACAAGGTAGCCAAGGCGTTGGGTCTGGGCTATCCCGGTGGCCCCATCATCTCTAAGCTGGCCGAGACGGGCAACCCCAAGGCGATCGATTTCCCCCGTGCGCTTAACAGCAGGGGGGACTACCGCTTCTCGCTTTCGGGCCTTAAAACCGCTGTGACGCTCTACATCGAGCAGGAGACCAAAGCCGGGCGCACGATTCACTTGCCCGATCTGGCGGCTTCGTTTGAGGCGGCTGTCTTTGACGTGCAGTACAAGAAGGCCAAAAACGCATTGCACGCTACCGGATGTAAGGAATACTGCATCGGCGGCGGCGTCTCGGCCAACCCGCATCTGCGCGAGATGATGATTAAGAAGCTTGGGCGTCAGGGTATTCGCGTGACGGTGCCGCCGCTTTCGGCATGCACCGATAACGCTGCCATGATCGCGGAGGTCGCCCGCCGTAAATTCGACCGAGGTGAAATCTCGCCGTTCGACGTCGACGCCGATCCGAACATGACGCTGTAGTCGCAAAGGCGCGGTCCCCGACCGGAGGGGCCGGATATAAGGTTTCCTGCTCTACAGTCCTGCGCAAGACGAAGGCCACATTAAGTGGCCTTCTTTGCGTGCGGAACT
>CAVEDI010000037.1:0-5347 GCA_963614405.1 Oscillospiraceae bacterium
ACCGACGCGCAGCCCTGCTCGCGCAAAAGCGCAAAGAGCATGGTGTCGGGGGCAATCTGGACCTTGACCTTACGGCCGTTGAGCGTAAAGGAAAGATCGATGAGTTTGGCAGCCATTAGCGCACCTCGCTAGAATCGACGCCGGGCACGCGGCGGCAGGAATACTCGTCCGTGGCAAACTTAGGAATCTGCACGCCCTCGAGCTCGCGGGCAAGCGCGGCCGAAAGCTCGATGCCGGCGGCGCGGCGCACGGCCTGAATCGCCAACGGGGCCGAGATGCGGCGGCGGTAGTCTGCCGAGCCCCACAGGTTGGTGCCATAGCTCAGTGCGCGTACGGACGCGGCCAGGGCGCGAAGCTCGTCCTCGGAAGGCTGCTCGCTGGTAAGGCCGCATGCCTCGCCCTGCAGCAGGGTCGCGCGCAGCGGGCGGGCGCCCACGGTGACATGCCAGCTGTTGTCCCACCAGGCGGCGGTGACGTTGAGCGAGGGGAAGTCGGTCGCGGCCTTGCGCACGGCCTCGTAGCTCGCACGGTAGTCGTGCTTGACGACCACGATGTGCTCGATCACGTCGCGCACGTAACCCATGTCCACGAACTCGGCGAGCGGCACGCGGCCGGCGCCCGTCAGCTCAACATAGGAATCGAGCGCGAGGAAGGCGGAGAGCACGTCCGAGAAGCCAAAGCGGCCGTAAATGCTGCCGCCCACCGTGGCGGTATTGCGCAGCTGCACGCCCACGATATCGTGAACGGCGAACTCAAAGACATGGTTGACAAGCGCGTTGAGCCCGGCATGACGCTCGAGCTGGCGCAGGGTGCACATGGCACCGATGCGAAACTCGGTCTCGGTCTCCTCGATCTGATCGAGTCCGCAGGCCGAAAGGTCAATCGCCGTCGCCACACGACGCGAACCCAGGCGCATCCAGATGCCGCCGCCCACAATCTTGTTGTTGCGGTTCTTCTGTAAGAGCTCATAGGCTTCGGCCGCGTTTCCAACACGGACGTAGGTACCGAACTTGAGCACGTTCTCCCCCATCTCTTCACTTGTCCAGTACTTTTAAGTGTACCAAACGAGGGGCCGCGACCTTCCACAGCACAAAAACCTCCCTCCCATCCATAACTTGCGGTGAAATACGGACTATTTGTCGGGCTTAGGGCGCCCAACAGTCCGTATTTCACCGCAACTTAAGGGGCGGTCGGCAGAGGGCCGAGGGAAATGATCCGTTTTCCTCCGTCCCATGCGGATAAAAAAAAGGCTCCCAGCCTAGATGACTGGGAGCCTTCTGCGATGCTATATCGAGCGAAGATTTAGCAGACGCCCTGGGCGAGCATGGCGTCGGCGACCTTCAGGAAGCCGGCGATGTTAGCGCCCATGACGAAGTTGCCCTCCTGGCCATACTCCTTGGCGGTGTCATCCACGTTGTGGAACATGCCGCGCATGAGCTGCTCGAGCTTGCCGTCGACCTCCTCGAAGGTCCAGGACAGGTGCTCGGCATTCTGGCTCATCTCCAGGCCGGACACGAGCACGCCGCCGGCGTTGGCAGCCTTACCGGGCATAAAGGCAACGCCGTTCTCCTGGAAGTAAGTCGTGGCCTCGATGGTCGTGGGCATGTTCGCGCCCTCGCCGACCACCTTGCAGCCGTTGGCGACGAGCGCCTGGGCGTCCTCGAGCAGCAGCGTGTTCTCGCGAGCGCAGGGCAGCGCGATGTCGCAGGGCAGCTGCCAAACGCCACGGCCGTCGCCCTCGTGCCACACGGCGTTGGGCTTCTCGTCAACGTACATAGCGAGCGTAACGCCCTTGTCGTGGCCGGAGCGCTTCTTGTTGTAGACGTGCTCGAGCACGGTGTAGTCGATGCCGTCGGGATCCTCGACCCAGCCGTGAGTATCGGAGCAGGCCAGCACCCTGCCGCCGAGCTGGGAGACCTTCTGGACCGCGTAGATGGCGACGTTACCGGAACCGTGAACGACGACGTTCTTGCCCTCGAAGGAGTCGCCGCGGCTCTTAAGGTACTCGTCCACAAAGTAGGCCAGACCGTAGCCGGTGGCCTCGGTACGGGCGAGCGAGCCGCCAAAGGAGAGGCCCTTGCCGGTGAGGACGCCGGTCCACTCGTTGGTCAGGCGCTTGTACTGACCGAACAGGTAGGCAACCTCGCGGCCGCCAACGCCCAGGTCGCCGGCGGGAACGTCGGTGTTGGGACCGATGTGGCGATAGAGCTCGGTCATGAAGGACTGGCAGAAGTGCATGATCTCGTTGTTGGACTTGCCCTTGGGGTCAAAGTCGGAGCCGCCCTTGCCGCCGCCCATGGGAAGGGTGGTCAGGCTGTTCTTGAGAATCTGCTCCAGACCCAGGAACTTGAGCATGCCCAGGGTGACCGTCGGGTTAAAGCGCAGGCCGCCCTTGTAAGGTCCAATGGCAGAGTTGAACTCGACGCGGTAGCCGCGATTGACCTGGACCTTGCCCTGGTCGTCGACCCAGGGGACACGGAACATGACGATGCGCTCGGGCTCGACGAGGCGCTCAAGCAGGGCGGCCTCCTCGTACTCGGGATGGGCGTCGAGCGCCGGCTGGATGGTGCCGAGGATCTCGGTCGCGGCCTGGATGAACTCAGGCTGCTCGGGATAGCGGGCCTTGAGCTCGTCGAGAACTTTCTGCGTGTAGCTCATGCTTCCTCCAATTGATGGAAAAGAAAAGTGTCGTTCGAGGCGCCCCATGCGCCGCGAGCTTTATCGAGTATGGATAATATCGCACTGTTGCAGCAAAGTTTCGCATAAGCCGACGAGCGGATGTTTCGTTTTGATTACGATGCAGGTAGAAGCGTTTTTGAGTGCCTGACGTGCAAAACCCGTGTTTCAAACCTGTTTCGTCCACGTGTTCCAAACCACCACATTGGGGACAGGCACCTTTGTGGTGGTGTTGGTGGTTAGAGGACGAGCTGGTGGTAGTCGGCGGGGGTTACGCGGCCCTCGGTGGCGGCGCGGAAGGCGGCGAGGGCATCGCCCGAGAACGGCATGGCCCAGCACAGTCCGCAGCCGGCGGTGATGGGGCCGGGCAGCGGCATGATGCGCCCAGGAACACCGGCGGCAAGGCACAGCTGTTCGCATTCCATCACATCGAAGGTGCTGTCGAACGACACGATAATCTTGCGCTCGTGGTCGAGAGCATCACCGGACGGGCCTTCGCGGTGCGCATCGCGATACGCCGCGGCGGCCGCTTCCTCTTCCGCAGTATGTCCACAGCCACCGCAACCGCAGGTACAGGGTTCGGACCCGTCGCAAGTGCAAGGTTCTCCCGTGTCGGGACAAATATCGTGAGACATGGCAACTCCAATCGTCTAGGCGAGTAACTCGGCCGCCGCAAACTCCTCGGGCGTATTGACGTTCTCGAAGCAGAGCGTCGAGCCCGCGGCCTTAACGATCTGCGGCTCATCCATATAACCGGCCTGAACGCGATTGATCAGACAGCGAATGCGCTGTCGGTCGCAGGAGAGCAGCTCTTGGGCAACCGGCGCACACGCGTCACGGCGCCAGACGGCGCAAAGCGGCTCAATCCCCCGCTCCTCGCGCGGCACGCACACATCGAGCGCCTCAGCCTCAACACGATCGGCAAGCGCACCGATGAGTTCCGGCGAGACAAACGGCATATCGCAGGCGACGATCGCCACGAGAGGCAGCCGAGCCGCAGCCAGCGAGCTCGCGATGCCGCGCATGGCGCCTGCCGACCCTTCAAGGTCCGCTACCACGCGTGGTACAAGACCGCCAAACGCGCGCTCCTCAAGATAGGCAAGCTCGCTGGGACGCGAGGTCGTCACGACCAATTCGCCGGCAACTTGCGCCAGCCGACCCAGTACGCGTTCGATGAGCGGCTCGCCGCAAAACAACATCCGCGCCTTATCGCAACCCATGCGCGACGACAGCCCGCCCGCTTGGACGACGCAAGAAAGATCGGCTCGTCTTACGGTAGTCATACGGCAAAACACCCCCATCGGCATGCTCGAAACCCGGTGCACGAAGCTAAATACCGCCGCCGAAATAGCGGCGCTACGAAAAGCTCGTGCAAAAACAAAACAGCGCCCTTGCGGCACGCAGCAAGACCGCGAGCACAAAAGCGCTGGTAGCGTATGGCGGGAACGTATGTGAATCGAACACATCCAAGACGTTTTGCACGCCTCGCAACGGTTTTGAGGACCGCGGAGCCCACCGGAGCCCATCCGTTCCCAAGTGCGGCGGTATTTTACCAAACCGAGCAGCCAATCTAGCGCAGGGAGCGCAGGCCGCCGGCGTCCTTGTCGAGCACCGTAAAGCGCACGGCGTCCAGGTGCTCCAAGATGCTGATGGCACGCTTGCGCGACACGCCCAGTGCCTCGCGCAGCACACTCGTGGTAGCAGCGCCACCGGCATCGGCGATAGCGGCAGCAACAAGCTCGCGCGCATGGGCCTCGGCGGCAGCAGACAGGGCAACGTCGCGCTCGACCTTCACGATGGAACGGTTGAGCGAAAGCTCGCGCAGGGCACGCGTCATGGTGTCGCGATCGAGCTGCAACTGCTCGCCCACCTCGGGCAACGTCGGTGCATCCAGGCCGGCCTCGTCAAGCAGCGCGACGATCCGCTCGCAGGCCTCGCGCACCACACGCGCCGCGGCGGCAGCGGAGTGCGGGTCGAATACCTCGGCACCCTCGGCGGCACACACGCCACGCGAGCAGCCCTCGGCAATCAGAGCCGCGGCAACGCCATCATCAGCGGTAGGCCACGCAGCATGGGCAACGGCGCCGGGCGTAAAGCCCGTCTCCTTGGGAGACGCCGCGTGCATGGCTGACAGGGTCGCCGCCAGTGCATCCATCGCAGCGTCGAGCACCACGGCGTCCGCCAAGTAGTCCGCATCACCCACAGCAAGCTTGCGAACAGAGCCCAGCGACACCAACCCGCGCAGTGCGGCATCGACCTCGCCGACACCAAGATCCAAAGCGTCGGCAACATCAACCGCCGTAACCGGCAGCGACTGCAACGCCAGCCAAGCGCCCACACCGCCCGCGATATCGCCGGACTCGAGCGCCGCATACAGCGCACGCTCCCCTTCGGCAAGCTCGCGCGAGCGACGGCAGCGCGAAAGCAGCACGCGCCCGCCGCCAATAAGCATAACGGGCGAATACGACAGCACCACGGCATGGTCTCCGGCACACAGCGGCAGCGGCTCCTCCAGGCGCACCTGCACGGTACGGGTCTCGCCCACCGCCATGGGGGCCTCGCCCTCCAAAAGCATGATGCGGCCGACGACCTCGGCCGTGCCGGCCATCACATGCACACGCGCGCCCGACTCGAGCACGCGCGGCTTGGTGCCCTCGCGGCCCAGGTAGGT
>CAVEDI010000038.1:0-2981 GCA_963614405.1 Oscillospiraceae bacterium
CTATGAGCTGGGCGCAGAGACCGGCTCCCATGCAATAAACGCCCAACGAACCTTGCGGACATGATCGAGCATATAGCGTCCCTGCGGCACGCCCTTGGAGCCCGGCTCACCGGCATGGGGGTTCTCAATCATGTGCTGGGCGATGTAGTCGCGCAGACGGTCGACCTTATCCTCGTTGCCATGCTCAAGCATGCGGGAAAAGTCCGCCACGCCTGCCTCGAGGTTATCGAAGGTATCGCGACGAGGCGATTCAAAGTACGTAACCTGCGGCAGCGCGCCCATCTGAATAAGGATGTTAAAGGCATACACAAAACCATTACTGCAGGTAACCGAGGCACCGATAGCGTTCATCAAGTGCAGGTCATAGCGCGGGCTGGAGTTGGCGACCATCGTGACAGCACAACGCCGACGAGCCGTTCGATCAAGCTTGGCAAGCGCACCTTTTAGATTGGTCGTCGTAACCGACCGACTGGCAAAGGCAACATCCACCGCTTTCGCGACGGGTCCAACTAAATCCCAATCATCATCCCAAGCAAGCTCAAGCGGCGTTATGCGCCTTTCGAGTCCGTAGTACTCAATGCCGGCATCAAGCGTGCCCAGCATAGCGGGGGAGAAGTCGGCAGCAATCACAGGATGCCCAGCCTGAGCAAGCGGAATAGCAATCGACCCAGCCCCACATCCCATATCCAGCACCGACTCACCAGGCTCAAGAGCCAGCAATTTCATAAAATCCCGGGCATACGGAGCAGTCTCCAGTGGACGAAAATGCCGAGCCCGCTTATCCCACTCAAAAGAATCATCAGCCCGCCGCCGAGCGGCCTGCATCTGCATCCACTCCTGGTTCCAATCTGTGGAAAGCAGCTCAGAACGATTCTCCCCATCAACCACGGGCCAACCTCCTAGCAACAAAAAAGCGACTCCCCCAAAAAGAAGAGCCGCAACCAGCATATATCAGAAAGAACCGGTCCAACGCCAAACCGCCATACCAGCAAAGTAGGGCAGAAGCGAAGCGACTGCCAAAGGGATAGAACCCAACCGAGGTCCCGTTGTGCGGGAGCCCCGGGGAGGGCAAATATATAAGGTCGATCGCGAGTTCCGCACGAGCCGGAGAGCACTTAATGTGCTCTCCGTGCGAGTCAGGACTGTCCGAGCAGGCGACCTTATATATTTGCCCTCCCCGGGGCTCCTCGCCAGTCCCCCTCAGCTAGTTCTTCAGCGAGTTCAGCGGTGCCGGGAAGCGTCCGCCGCGGTGGGCAAGCACGGTGCCGGCGTTGGGGTTCACCGGCATGATGGGCGCACGGCCAAACAGGCCGCCATACTCGACGCAGTCGCCCACGCCCTTGCCGATGGCGGGGATCACGCGGACGGCCGTGGTCTTGTTGTTGATGACGCCGATGGCCATCTCGTCGGCGATGATGCCGGCGATGGTCTCGACCGGAGTGTCGCCGGGGATGGCGATCATGTCCAGGCCAACGGAGCACACGCAGGTCATGGCCTCGAGCTTCTCGAGCGAAAGCGCACCGGCCTCGACGGCGGCGATCATGCCGGCATCCTCGGACACTGGGATAAAGGCGCCTGAGAGACCGCCCACGCTGGAGCTGGCCATGACGCCGCCCTTCTTGACGGCATCGTTGAGCATGGCGAGCGCGCAGGTCGTGCCCGGGCCACCGCAGGTGCCCACGCCGATGATCTCGAGGATGCGGGCAACGGAGTCGCCGATGGCAGGCGTGGGAGCCAGCGACAGGTCGACAATGCCTTTCTCGACACCCAGACGGCGGGCTGCCTCACGGCTCATGAGCTCGCCGGCGCGGGTGATCTTAAAGGCGGTCTGCTTGATTTTCTCGGCAACCTCCATCATCGAGGCGGAGTCGGGGAGCGTCTCCAAGGCAGCAGCCATAACGCCGGGGCCCGAGACACCAACGTTGATGACGGCGTCGGCCTCGCCACCGCCGTGGACGGCGCCCGCCATAAACGGGGAGTCCTCGACCATATTGGCAAAGCAGACAAATTTGGAAGCGCCGACGGAGTCCTGGTCGGCCGTGAGTTTAGCGGCATCGATGATGGTCTGGGCGGCCATAAGCACGGCGTCCATGTTGATACCGGCGCGCAGGCTGGCGACGTTGACGCTGGAGCAGACGCGGCTGGTGGTAGCGAGCGCCTGGGGGATGGACTGGATGACGCGGCGGTCGGCGTCGCCGATGCCCTTCTGGACGAGTGCGGAGAAGCCGCCCAGGTAATCGATGCCGAGCGTCTCGGCCGCGCGGTCGAGGGCATGCGCGATGGGGGTGAGGTCCTCATCCTTGCAGCACGCGGCGATCTGCGCCACCGGGGTGACGGAAACGCGCTTGTTGACGATGGGGATACCGTACTCGCGCTCGAGGTTCTCGGCGGTCTCGACCAGATGCTCAGCCGTGTGCGTCACGTGGTCGTAGATCTTCGTGCACATGCGGTCGAGGTTCTCGTCGCCGCAACCCATGAGCGAAACACCCATGGTGATGGTCCTGATGTCGAGGTTCTGCTCCTCAACCATGCCGCGGGTTTCCGCGATTTCTGCGGGCGTGATCGCCATCCTTGCGCTCCTATCTGCCAAAACGAGCATAGTCTTATCTATTCTAACGTGCCGCACGTGCCAAGTGGCGCATGCGGCACGTTTTGATGCTCGGTTGTTTCCGTTGTGTTACTGCCCAAAGACCTCTTCGGCGATGCGCGCGCTCTCGGCGGCGTCCTTGGCGTAGTAGTCCGCGCCGATCTGCTTGGCGTATTCGGGGGTGAGTACGGCGCCGCCTACGATGATCTTGACGCCCGGAACCTCGGCATGGAGCAACTTGATGGTCTCTTCCATGGCGACGACCGTGGTAGTCATAAGCGCCGAGAGGCCGACGAGTTTGATATCGCGCTCCTTGACGGTCTTGAGTACCTCCTGCGGATCGACGTCGCGGCCCAGGTCAAAGACGGTGTAGCCGTAGTTATCGAGCAGCATT
>CAVEDI010000039.1:0-2487 GCA_963614405.1 Oscillospiraceae bacterium
GTCGGCGCCTTCGCCTGCTCGCTACAAACGCTTCGCGTTTGCTTAACGCTCGCACCCTGGCGGGTTCGAGTCCCGGCGCTTGGTAGTAAAAAGCACGGCAACGTAACGCTGCCGTGCTTGTGCTTTTTACTGGAGCGGGCAACGGGACTCGAACCCGCGAGTGTCAGCTTGGGAAGCTGATGCCTTACCACTTGGCGATGCCCGCATAAGTGGGGGATAGTATAACGCGGTTGTCTTGTTCGATACAAGGGTGGTGATGCTTGTTTTAGCTGTGGAGATTCGTTTGAAAATCGCGTCAATTGTGGAGACGAGGACCTTTGGCCTCCTGTTTTCCCTATCTTCTACCTGCACTTTTGCTTGATTGTTGTATTTGAGCTCAATTTGTCAGGAAATGGGCAAGCTTTTGGTCAGGCTCCGGTACTTACCCGCATGAACCTCGGGGGTAGCCTCATCCTACGCGTCGCAGCCTCCCCGTGCGGCGCACGAGGGATAAGGAGCAGCCATGTCCAACGCACCCACGCACTCTGTCCACAGCGCAATCGCAACAGGTCCGCTGCTCCTGCTCCTCTTCCTGCTTTTCTGCTGCCTGGCACCGGGAGCCGCATTTGCCGTCGATGGCTACGACCAGCTCGGCTTCCGCACTATTAGCGATGATTGTGGGCCCTTCCTCATCGGCAAGTATGAAGCTCAAGACGCCTCGATTGCCTACTGCATGAACCAGGAGCGCCCCGGCCCCACCAAGCCGGGCGGCCCATGGCTCAACTTTGATCAAGGCTGGGTGTGGCTCGACGACGAGTTCGCGGCAATCGTTTGTCACGGATATCCCACCACCACGTCGTTTGGCGGTTACCATCTTTCACCCGATCGCGCCCGCGCCGCAACCCAGCTTGCCGTATGGATGCTCAACGGCACTACCCATGTCGACGGTACCTACTCTTACACGACCGCTCAGGGCAAAACCAAGAGTGGGCACTTTACCACTGACAATGAAGTCGTGGCGGCGGCGCGATGGCTCCACGACAGCGCAAAATCAGGAAGCATCAAAGCCGCTCCGCACCGCGCGCGGCGCTATCTAGGAGCCGTATCGGGCGGCAGCAAACGTCAGGACATGCTCTATGTACTGCCGGCGGTCTCTGTTTCCTTCCAAAAGCAGTCTGCAAACGCTGCCATTACCAGCGGAAACAATACTTATCAGTTTGCCGGGGCAACATTCGATGTTTTTGAGAGCGCCAGCGACGCACGTGTCGGCACCATCCAGATGGACAGCAACGGTCGGGCGCAAGCAACACTTCTGCCCAACACGGCATACTACCTAGTTGAAACGAAGGCGCCGGCCGGCTATGTCCCCCGCCACGATCGTATTGCCTTTACCACGGGGAATGACGGCGGGCGGGTCGCCATTGATGAACAGCCCGGCACCATCAATCTGCGTATCGTAAAACTCGATGC
The DNA here is from genome assembly GCA_963614405.1 of Oscillospiraceae bacterium. GTDB lineage: Bacteria > Actinomycetota > Coriobacteriia > Coriobacteriales > Coriobacteriaceae > Collinsella. The sequence continues at coordinate 1,450 of CAVEDI010000039.1, forward strand.
CGCGACGAATGCCGGCCCCCAGGTGGGATCTTCACTCGCAGGAGCAGAGTTCACGTGTGTGTCGCAATCAACCCCTGGATGGGCACAAATCCTCACGACCGACGAAAGCGGTCGGGCCACCCTCGCCGATGTCCCCTTAGGAACCTTTACCATCTACGAATCAAAAACCCCCGAGGGCTACCTGCCATCCAACGACAGCTGGACCTATACCGTTGGAGCCGACCAGCTCGGCGATTCAGGCGTGGTCGAGATCGAATCTCGCGTTTCCGATATCCCCATTGCGTTTAACCTTGAGATTTCCAAATTCAAGGATTACGGCAATAGCGACCAATCCGGCCTGGAGCAGCCGGCGGAAGGTGTTGTCTTTGAGGTTGTCAGCAACAGCTCTCAGCAGGTTGTTGGCACACTGACCACAAACGTCTATGGCTTTGCCTCCACCAAAGATCAGCCCGAAGCATGGTTCGGCGCAGGCAAGCGACCCGCCGGTGTCCACGGAGCCGTCCCATACGACCGTGCCGGCTACACGGTTCGCGAGGTTCCGGAAACCGTCCCCGAGGGTTTTAAACGTGCAGGGGAATGGACCGTCGGGGCCAATCAGATTTCCGACGCCGCCGAGCTTCAATATATCGTGGACAACCACGCTCTGTCGACGCATCTCCAGATTGTAAAACGCGATGCCCAAACAGGCGCTTCTGTTCCACTAGCCGGATTCACCTTCCAACTACTCGACAGCAATCACGAATCTGTCTCACAAACTTGCTGGTATCCAACACATAACGTAATGGACACCTTTACGACTGAAGCGACCGGGACCGTCACACTGCCCGAATCGCTCGTGCCGGGCACCTATTATGTACGCGAAACCTCGGCCAAAGAGCCCTATCTTGTCGGCGAAGAGATCGAGGTAAACATACCCGCCGACATGAACCTAACGCCCGTTGCAATCGCCTCGTATTATGACCACGCCGCGACCGGAAACATCAGGATCGTTAAAACCGATGCCATAGACGGCAGCAGCCTCGCGGGCGCCGTCTTTGA
>CAVEDI010000040.1:0-4497 GCA_963614405.1 Oscillospiraceae bacterium
TGGCGACGAGCGCGATATCGAGTGGATCCGGGCGTCGTCGGCAATTCCCGTGGCGACGCGTCCTGTCGCCATTGAGGGCCGCAAGTACCTGGATGGCGGCGTGGCCGATTCTATTCCCAGTGCATGGCTGTTTGCGCAGGGGTATGACCGCAATATCGTGGTGCTCACGCAGCCGGCGGGCTTTGTAAAGCAGCCCAACAGCGTGATGCCCATGCTGCGGCGCGTGTTCCGTCACTATCCGGAGTTTGTCGCAGCGCTTGAGCATCGGCATGAGGTCTACAATGCCACGCTCGATGATTTGGCACGTCGTGAGGCCGCCGGCGATATCTTTGTGGTGCGGCCGAGTGAATCGGTGAAGGTGCCGTCGCTGTGTCGCGAGCCCGATGAACTTGAGCGCATCTACCAGATTGGTCGCCGCGATGCGGAGGCGACCTTGCCGGCACTGGAGGCACATCTGGCAGGGTAGAGGCTGCTGCCGCCATCTCGGCGGAAAGCGCATCCCGGAATGGAGATCCAAGCTGGGATGCGTTTTCCATTGCTGAAGTTATGGGGTCGCGGAGCAACTGCTCGGCTTATGCCTATGCCTGCTGCCAGGTGTCGACAAGCTCCTTGGCCGCGGCGTAGGGGTCGTCGGCACTGCAGACAGCGCTCACCACAAAGAAGCCATCGACGCCGGTGGCTTTGAGCTGCGGCAGGTCGGCCGTCTTGACGCCGCCGCCCACCACGATGGGCACGGGGCTTGCCGCATGGAGGGCGGCCAGGTCCTCAAAGCTCTTGGTGATGATAGAGCCGTCGGCTGCGCGTCCGCAGTCGCGCTTAGTCTCGGTCTCGTGGAGTGGGCCGATGCCCAGGTAGTCGACTAGGCTCATGTCGGCGGTCTTGACGTACTCGAGCATCTCCTCACAACGGGCCGAAAGGCCCACGATGGCGTCGGGGCCCAGCAGCTTGCGACAGACCTCGACGGGAATATCGCTTTGGCCCACGTGCACTCCGTCGACAGCAATACCCTGCTCGCGCGCGGCAAACACACAGTCCAGACGGTCGTCGATCAGCAGGGCGACCTGACCGGTCTTGCCGGCCTGTGCGATTGCCTGCGCGGCGTTGCCGGTCAGCGCAATGATCTCGCGGGCGCTTGCCACCTTGGAGCGCACCTGGATGCAGGTAAAGCCTGCGTCGAGTGCCTGGGCCACCACATCGCCCACGGGGCGCCCGAGCGTGTTTTCGGGGCCGAGTACCAGATAGGCCGAGATATCAAGGTTGTCGCGGATGCTCATCGTGCTTCCTCCTGCTTCTTGATCTGTGCTTCCATGCGCTCGAGCTTGCCGGTCATGGTGTCGGTAAATCCGGGCCGAATATCGGCTTTGAGTACGACTTCGGTGCGGATTCCCTTGCTCGCCAACACAAAGGTTGCGTCGCGCACGACCTGCATGACCTCGTCCCAGTCGCCCTCGATCTCGGTGAACATCGAGGTGGTGCGGTTGGGAAGGCCGCTCTCGCGTATGACGCGCACGACCTCGGCGACCTCGGCGGACAGCTCGTCGCCGGTGCCGCACGGGGCGATGGCGACGGCGACGAGCGTGTTCATGCCGGCATTGGTTACGGGCTCGGACATGGCTTATGCCTCCTCGAGCTCGAGTTGGTTATCGGCAATGTCTTGGGCGGTCGCGCGGTAGAGTTCGTCGATAAAGGCGACCTTAAAGCTTGCCGGGGCGTCGGCGACAGCGGCGGCACGCGTGCCGGCCACGTTGTAGACGGCGGTGCCGCAGACGGCTGCCGTAAACGGGTCGGCGGCGCAGGCGTACACGGCCAGCACGCCGCCCTGCGAGCAGCCGCAGCCGGTGATCTTGGACATGAGCGGGCTGCCGCCGTGGGACTTGGCCACCGTCGTGCCGTCGGTAATCAGGTCGACTTCGCCCGAGACCACTACGGCGCCGCCGGTGTAGCGGGCGAGCGCCACGGCGGCGTCGCGGGCAGCGTCTACCGTGTCGGTGGTATCGACACCGCGTACGCGGCTCAGATCGGCCGCCTCGCCCTCAAGACCCCACAGGCCGGCGAGCGCGATGATCTCGGAGGCGTTGCCGCGCACGATGGCGGGCTTGTACTGCTTGAGCTCGTTTACCAACTGGGTGCGCAGGCTACCGATGCCCAGGCCCACCGGATCGAGCACCCAGGGCTTGCCGGCGTCATGTGCCGCCTTGGCCGCGCGGGGAATCGTCTGCTCGTAGATGGGGAAGAGCGTGCCCATATTGAGATAGATGGCGCCGCCGCCGGCAACGAGTGCCTCGCCCTCGTCGGGCAGATAGACCATAGCGGCCGAACCGCCCACGGCGAGCTGCGCGTTGGCGACAAAGTCGATCGTCACCGTGTTGGTGATGGAACCGGCCATCGGATTGGTGGCGCGAATCTCCTCCACGGCCTTGACCATATGTTGCTTAAGCTGTTCCGAATCAATCACTGCACATGCCTCCTTGGCATAGAAAAGGGGCGCTGTGCATAGACAGCGCCCCTGTAAAGGCGGCATGCTCCCTACGCCAGCATTAACTGACAGGTTCAAAGGATTGGGCCCATTGTCCTCTCAGCCTTGTGGTTTGCACCGCCGGCACTCCCGCATCGAATCTGTTGTTCCCTATACTAGCGCACCGTTACAATGGATACGGTGAAAATGACTGGGGGACTCTATGATCAAACTTGTGCTGACCGATATGGACGATACGCTGATTCCAGCCGGGCATGACGGCGCCAGCGACTACGCCATTGAGGGTATTCATGCCATGCAGGTGGCGGGTCTGCACTTTGGGCCGGTTTCGGGTCGTCAGCCGTCCGCGATGGGCTGGATGTTCAAAAACCGTTCCGAGTGTTTTTCGACCGGTGCGTTCTGTAACGGCCAGGTGATGTTTGTCGACGGCGAAGTAGTCGCCTCGCGCGCAATCGACAACGATGCTCTGATGCGTTTGGCCGACTATCTGGAGCAAGAGACCAACGATACATTTCTAAAAGTCTACAGCCTGGGCGATGACTTTTGGGGCAACGATGCCTATTGCGTGACGAGCAATCCCGAGCGTGTGCGTCGCGCTATGGAGTCGGGCGGCAATGCGTGGCTCAAAGGCGAAGAGGCCCCGTGCCGTCCCGTCGTCGATGACGCGCCGGTGTTTAAGGCGAATATCTGGAGTGCCCGTTCGCGTGAGGAGCTCGCGGAGCTACGCGAGCGCGTTGCCGCTGAGGTGCCGGAACTCTCGCTCGTGTTTCCCAACAACCGAGTGCGCCTGTTCGACATCCTTCCGGATGGTTGGGACAAGGGCTGCGCTGCGCTGGAGCTGGCGCGCGCTTTGGGCCTGACGCCCGACGAGGTGGCCGTATTTGGCGATTCCGATAACGATCTGCCCATGATCGATGCCGTTCCCAACTCCGTTGCAGTCGCCAATGCCAACGAGGCCGTCACGGCTGCCGCACGCTGGCATATCGGCGCTGCGGCAGATGATGCGGTTGCCGGGGCTCTGCATCAGATTGCCGCCTGCGCCACGACGGGGGAGATGCCGTCGTTTATGCGTCAGGAGGGTGCAGCCGACGCGAATCTCGCGAACAGCTAAGGAGACAGCCATGAAGCTCCAGCAGCTCAGATATGTCGTCAAAGTTGCCGAATGCGGCAGCATTACCGAGGCCTCGCGCCGTCTCTTTGTGTCGCAGCCTTCGATTACCGCGTCGATTCGCGATCTCGAAAACGAGATGGGTGTGCACATCTTTGAGCGTACCAACAAGGGCGTCATTGTGTCCGAGGAAGGTGAGACCTTCTTGGGCTACGCGCGCCAGGTACTCGACCAGGCCGACCTGCTCGAGGGCAAGTACAAGGGCGCATCCGAGCAGGTGCCGCACTTTAGTGTGAGCTGCCAGCATTATTCCTTTGCCGTCAACGCGTTTGTCGACGTGATCCGCGAGTTCGATGCCGCGCGTTACGACTTCACCCTGCGCGAGGAGCAGACTCACGAGATTATCGAGGATGTCGCGCATATGAAAAGCGAACTGGGCATCCTGTACTTATCCGAGCATAACCGCGAGGTCATCGAGCGCATGCTGGTGGCCAACGAGCTCGTGTTCGAAGGACTCTTCTGCGCCACGCCGCATGTCTTCGTCTGCGCCGACCATCCGCTGGCGGACCGCTCCAGCGTGACGCTCGAGGATCTGGAAGACTACCCGTTCCTGTCCTACGAGCAGGGCAGCTACAACTCGTTTTACTATTCCGAGGAGCTGACCTCGACGTTCGAGCGTCGCAAAAATATCCGCGTGCGCGACCGTGCGACGTTGTTTAATTTGGCCATGGGCCTCAACGGCTACACGGTATGCTCGGGCGTGATCAGCCACGAGCTCAACGGCCCCGGCATTATCTCGATTCCGCTCGACGTGGACGAGTACATGGAGATTGGCATCATCACGCGCAAGAACACGACGCTTACGCGCTACGGCCGGGCCTATATCGACGCGATTCGTCAGCATATCTAGGGT
>CAVEDI010000041.1:0-2477 GCA_963614405.1 Oscillospiraceae bacterium
GCTTTGAGCTGCTGCGTACGATCCGTTCCAGCCATACCTATCCCGTGATCATGCTGACGGCGCGCGATGCCCAGCAAGACAAGATCGAGGGCCTTTCGCTTGGCGCGGACGATTACGTGGTTAAGCCGTTTCGTCCTCTGGAGCTCATCGCGCGCGTGCACGCTCAGCTTCGCCGCTACACCAGCTACGGTAGCCGCGCACAGGCGGCCGAGTCGCCGGCCCTCCAGCTCGACGGCTTGGAGATCAACCGCGATGCTCGTTCCGTAACGGTGGACGGTGCACCGGTACGCCTCACACCCACCGAGTATTCAATCTTGCTGTATCTGGTCGAGCATCGCGGCAGCGTGGTGGCCGTGGAGGACCTGTTCCGCGCAGTGTGGAACGAGGACTTTATGCCCGGCTCCAACAATACGGTGATGGTGCACATTCGCCACCTGCGCGAAAAGATCGGCGACGACGCACAAAAGCCGCGCTTTATCAAAAACGTTTGGGGCGTCGGCTACATAATCGAATAACGCCTTTGATGGTGGGGAAGTGGATATGACAAAAGACGATAGGCAGGCATTCGAGGTACCCGATCGGCTCTTTGATTACGTGAGGTCGGTCGTCGACAACCGTGCGCTTGCAACGGTGCTGCTCTTTTTGCTGAGCCTGCTGCTGATTGGCATCGACAACATCGTCGGAATCTTGGCGGTGCTGCTTGTTGGCTTTTTGCTGATCGATCGATTTGAGATCGTGCGCCGCTGCGTGGTGATTGGCGGCGCCGCGTGGGCCATGACGTTGGCGATTGGCGCCATGGCGCTCGGCGGCATTGAAGGGCCGGTGCTGTTCGATGCCGGCTTTGTATTCAACATGCTTGGCTTTGTGCTGGCGCTTGCCGCGTGCGTGCTGTTCTTGTGCGGCCGTGCCCTGTACTACCAGGGCTACGAACAGGGCGAGCAGCATGCCGATTGTGTGCTGGCCGCTCGTATTCAAGATCGCCTGATCGATCACCCCGACACCTGGGACAACATCGACGGCGACTTCTTGGAGGTCGAGGGCGCCCTTAACCGCGTGCGTGACCGTGATCGCAGGGTGCAGCAAGCTCTGCGTGACGAGTCGCATCGCAAGGACGATCTGGTTACGTACTTGGCACATGACCTACGCACCCCGCTTGCGAGCGTAGTGGGCTATCTTTCGCTGCTGCAAGAGGCTCCTGAGCTGCCGGTTGAGCAACGTGCGTACTTTACGGGCGTGGCGCTCGACAAGGCGCACCGGCTCGATGCGCTCATCGAAGAGTTCTTCGATATCACGCGCTTTGACTTCCACGATATCGTGCTCACGCGCGGCTATGTTGATCTGGGGTTGCTGCTGGCTCAGGTGGCTGACGAGTTCTATCCCATCCTCAACGAGCAGCATAAGGAAGCCCAAGTTGATATTCGCGAGGACCTGACGGTGCTCGTGGATGGCGACAAAATGGCTCGCGTGTTCAACAACATCATGAAAAACGCTATTGCCTATAGCTATGAGGGCTCGACCATCACGATCGAGGCCAGACGCCAAGACGATGGCGGCGTGCGCGTGCGCTTTATCAATCAGGGCGATCCCATCCCTGAAGCAAAGCTCAAGGTGATCTTTGAGAAGTTCTATCGCCTGGATGCGGCGCGTGCGACCAATCGCGGCGGCGCTGGACTGGGGCTTGCCATCGCCAAGGAGATCATCGCGGCACACGGCGGTACCGTTGCATGTGAATCGACGCCCGAACACACGATATTCACCATCGAGCTGCCCGCCGCATAGCCAGCGTGCCCTTACAAACACTTGACAATGCGCTCACGTGCATATGAGCCGCGATTTCTACTATCGATACTGCTGAATTGATATTGATGTGGAGGTATGCGGTATGACGGCTGCTGCGGCTGTGGAGCCCACGGAGCTTGAAGAACTCATGAAAGCGCAGGCCGAGGCCGCGCACGAGCGCGAGGTTGGGGATGCGACTCGTCCCACGGCAGAGGATCTTGCCGCCTCGCCGACGCGCATCGACGTCGAGGGCCTCGACCTGTTCTATGGCGACCATCATGCGCTCAAGGACGTGAATATCAAGATCCGCGACAAGCAGATCACCTCGTTTATCGGGCCTTCGGGCTGCGGAAAGTCCACGTTGCTGCGCTGCTTTAACCGCATGAACGACGGCATCAAGGATTGCCGCATCGAGGGCAAGATTGCGCTCGATGGTCAAGATATCCTGGGCGATTACGACATCTGCCGTTTGCGCCAGCGCGTGGGCATGGTGTTTCAGCGCCCCAACCCGTTTCCCATGAGCATCTACGACAACGTCGCGTATGGTCCGCGCGGCATGGGCGTGCGCGATCGCGCTGTGCTGGATGAGCTGGTCGAGGACTCCCTGCGTCGCGCTGCCCTGTGGGACGAGGTCAAGGACAAGCTCAAGGAGTCGGGCCTGGGTCTTTCGGGTGGACAGCAGCAGCGCCTGTGCATCG
>CAVEDI010000042.1:0-3661 GCA_963614405.1 Oscillospiraceae bacterium
CAAGCGTCTCGTCCATGGCGATCGCCGCGTCGGCAAAGCGCGTAATGCCCGCCTTGTCGCCCAGCGCCTGGCAAAACGCCTCGCCCAGCACAATACCCGTGTCCTCGACGGTGTGATGTGCATCGACCTCGACGTCGCCCACCGCGTGCACCGTCAGATCGAACAGACCATGGCGGCCAAAAGCGTTGAGCATGTGGTCGAAATACGGCACGCCGGTCGAGATATCGCACACGCCAGATCCGTCCAGGTCGAGCTTTACGACAATGTCGGTCTCGCCCGTCTTGCGGGTCACCTCGGCATAGCGGTCCATCTACATCTCCTCCTTCACCAGCGCGGCAAACGCTGCCAGCACCTCGTCGTTTTCCTGCGGGGTGCCTACGGTAATGCGCAGACAGTCCGCGAGCCCCGGCGCGTAACTAAAGTCGCGCACCAAAATTGAATACTCGTCGCGCAGACGCTCGCGCACGCGCGTGGCATGCGGCGTGCGCACAAGCACAAAGTTCGCCGCGCTCGGCCACGCCTCCACGGGCAGACCCTCGGCAGCCATTGCGCGCAGGGCACACAACTCGCGCTCGCGCTCGGATGCGACCTGTGCCACCACGGGCGCGTACGCATCGCGGGCACGCACGCAGGCAAGCGCCGCCGCCTGGCTCAACACGTTGACCGAATAGATCTGGCGAATCGCCGCGAACACGTCGATGACCTCGGGCGCCGCGATCACATAGCCCAGGCGCGTGCCGGCGGCGCCGAACGCCTTGGACAGCGTATGCAGAATCACCAGGTTGGGATGCTCGGCGGTAAGCCCCTGCGCTGTGGTAGCCGCGCCAAACGAATCGTCCGCAAACTCAACGTAGGCCTCGTCGACCATGACCATGCCGGGGCAGGCATCGCACAGGGCCGCGACAAAGTCGAGCGGCGCCACGTCGCCCGTGGGGTTATTGGGCGAGGTCACGATCGCCAGATCGCACTCGGGAGCCGCCGCAAGCACCGCCGCCTGGTCGAGCTCAAAGGTCGCCGGGTCGCGCCACACGTCGCGCACCTCGGTCTGACAGAGCGATGCAAAGAACGCATACTCGCTGAAGCACGGCGGGCAGTTGAGCAGGGTCCGTCCCGCGCCGCCAAACGCCAGCAGGTAGTTATAGAGCAGCTCGTCGCCGCCGTTGCCCACGCAGATGTTCTCACGCGTCACGCCATGCCAGGCGGCCAGCTCGTCGCGCAGGTCGTTGGACATGGGATCGGGATAGCGGTTGAGCGGCATGGCAACTAGGGCTGCATCGATTGCCTCGCGCACGCCGGCCGGCACGGGATAGGTGTTCTCGTTGGCCGAAAGGTTGATGCGTGTAGGCGTAAAGTTGGGATCGTAGGGCTCAATGCCGGCCAAGTAGGGCTGGACGAGCTCCTTCATGCGCGGCGTGAGTTCGGTCATGCTAGACCTCCTCGCCGGTCGCGCCGGCGCCATCCGCGCCTGCAGCCGCCAGGCCCACGCCCTCGGCGACCGTCGCGGTCGTATCGCCCGGCCAGGCAACCTTGGTCAGGTCGGCCGCGGCCAGAGACTCGGCACTCACGGCATCCTCGCCCTGTTCCAGCACGCGGCGACGCAGGGCGGCGGAAAGCGCGTGCGCCCACAGGCCCTCGGCCTCGGCCAGGCGCTGCGTAGCGGGAGCGTCGGAGAGCAGGCCTTCGGGCGTATAGCAAATGACACTCGAGCGCTTAACGAACTCTTCGACCGAAAGCGGGTTGGAGAACATGGCCGTGCCGCCGGTCGGCAGCGTGTGGTTGGGGCCGGCAACATAATCGCCGAGCGGCTCGGAGCTCCAAGCGCCCACAAAGATGGCGCCGGCGTTACGAATGCCGCCAAGCAGGCCCATTGCGTCCTTGCAGTGCAGCTCCAGGTGCTCGGGCGCCACGGTGTTCACGGCCTCGACGGCGGCAGCCATATCGGCGGCCACCACGATGGTGCCTTCGTTGTCGAGCGAGGCGCGCGTGATCTCGGCACGCGGCGACTGCGCCACCAGAATGTCGATACCAGCCTCGACCTCGCGCGCAAACTGCTCATCGTAAGTTACCAGATAGCAGGCTGCCAGCGGATCGTGCTCGGCCTGGGCCATCAGGTCTGCCGCGACCACCATGGGCTTGGCCGTGGCATCGGCCAGTACGCAGACCTCGGAGGGGCCAGCGACCATGTCGATTCCCACGTCGCCCGAGACAATCTGCTTGGCCGCGGCGACAAAGGCGTTGCCCGGACCGGTGATTTTATCGACACGCGGAATGGTCTCGGTACCGTACGCCAGCGCGGCCACGGCCTGAGCGCCGCCCACCATATAGATCTCGTCCACGCCGCCGAGCTTTGCCGCGGCGAGCGTGTAGGGGCTGATCAGGCCGTCTTTTTGCGGCGGGGTCACCATAACCACGCGCTTGACGCCGGCGACCTTGGCGGGAATGGCGTTCATGAGCACGGTGGAGGGATATTGCGCGCGGCCGCCCGGTACATAGATGCCGGCCGCCGCGAGCGGGGTTACCTTAACGCCGAGCATCGTCCCGTCCGGGCGCGTGGTAAACCAGCTCTGCTCGACCTCGCGCTGGTGGAACTCGCGAATCTGGCGCGCGGCCTTCTCGAGCGCCGCGACAAAAGCGGGATCGAGGCCTTCGAGCGCGGCATCGATCTGCTCCTGCGGCAGGCGGAAGCTCTGTAGCTCAACGCCGTCAAAACGCTGGCAGTAATCGCGCACCGCGGCATCGCCGTTGACGCGCACATTGGCCACGATATCGCGGGCGGCGTCAACGATGTTTTGCGGCAGCACACCCTTGCGGTTGAGCTGGTTGGTAACGAGGCGCTCACCGGGAGCAAGCTTGATGGTCTTCATATCGGTATCCCCTATCGGTCGAGGTTGTGTTCGAAAAACGAGAGACCGGGCGGCGGTGCCAATCGGCCCGCAGCCCGTACGTTGGGGCGCCCGTGCGCGCTCGCGCTATTGTGCCGAGCCCGCGACGGGCTCAAAATGCTTGTCCTTCACGGCAGCTGCCAGGCGATCCGCCAGGTTGCGAACGCGCGGATCCATGCGCGCGGCACCTGGGTTGACGAAGAAGCGGGCCGTACAGTCCATAATGCGGCCAGTGATGACCAGGTCGTTGTCGCGCAACGTGGCGCCCGTGGCGGTAATGTCCACGATACGGTCGGTCATACCGACGATGGGGCCCAGCTCGATGTTACCGTGCAGCGAAACGATGTCGGCATTCACGCCGCGCTCGGCATACCACGCGCTCGCGATGCGCGGGTACTTGGTGGCCACGCGAAACGAACCGCGGCGGGCATAGTTGCGCTCGGCCTGACCGGCGCGCCACGCGGGCTCCGCCTCGATAAAGGTGCACAGGCCATAGCCCAGGTCGACCAGCTGCAGCAGGTTGAGGTCCGCCTCGATGAGCGAGTCCCAACCGCAGATGCCGCAATCGGCACCACCGCAGCCCACAAAGGCAGGCGCATCGCTGGGACGCACGATGACAAACTCGATATCGCCGACCGCGCCCTCGCCGGCACGCGTGTCGCGGCCGCGCACGATCAGGTGACGGCCGGGATCGCGCAGCTCGGAGACGTCTAAGCCCGTTGCCTCGAGCACGTCAAGGGTGTCGGCCTTAAGCGAGCCCTTGGGCACGGCGATACGCA
>CAVEDI010000043.1:0-14065 GCA_963614405.1 Oscillospiraceae bacterium
GGCCTCATCTCGGCTGCCGTGATCCAGATCACCACCACTTCGCCGTTCGTCGATTTTGCCGCCGAGGGCATCGCCGCCATGCTCATGGCCGGCATCGTCAACGCCGCCGGCAAGAACGGTCAGGTCAAGCCCGCCATCGCTATTGTCGCAACCTTCCTGACCACCTTTGTCTCCGGCGTCATCTTCATGGTCATCAAGATGGCCATGCTCGGCGTGGTAGGCGAGCTCGCCGCCGCCATGTTGCCCGTCGTCGCCATGACCGCCGTCTTTAACGCCATTCTGGTCGGCGCCCTCTACTTGCCCATCCAGAAGGCCCTGAAGCTCAACTAACCCGTTCGACTTTACGAGCCACCCCATCTTGGCGTTCATTCGTCGCTCGCGTACCCAAGTACGCTTCACTCCTCTTTCGCGCCAACCTGGGGTCCCTCGTAAAGCCGTCTCCGTGCTTCACCACCAAAGACTGTCCCAAACGACTAGCTTTTGGGGACGTTCTTAAACGACTGGTCATTTAAGAACGTCCCCAATGACTACGAAAGGTATCCATGGAAACGATCATCAACGTCGACGATGTCTCGTTCTCCTATGGCACGCAGACCGAGCAGGCGCTCAGCCACATCTCGCTCAGCGTGAACAAGGGAGATTTCATCGGCATCATCGGACCCTCGGGCGCCGGCAAGTCCACGCTTGCCGCCTGTCTGTCGGGCGCCGTGCCCCACCACTACACCGGCACGTTCTTTGGGTCCGTCATGGTCGACGGCCACGACACCTGCGAGGTCTCGCTGACCGACGTGTCACAGATCGTCGGCAGCGTGCTGCAGGATATCGACACGCAGATGGTCGCCTCGGTCGTCGAGGACGAGATGCTCTTTGGCCTCGAGAACTTTGGCGTTCCCCACGACCTGATCGAGCAGCGCGTGAGCGAAACGCTCGAGACCGTCGGCATCAGCGACCTGCGCGACCGCGAGATCGCAACCCTCTCGGGCGGACAGAAGCAAAAGGTAGCCATCGCCGCCATCCTCGCCATGCGTCCGCGCGTCTTGGTTCTCGACGAGCCCACCGCGGCACTCGACCCCGCCAGCTCCACATTGGTCTTCGAGACGCTGCGTGAGGCAAACCGCGTACTTGGAATCACCATCGTCGTCGTTGAGCAAAAGGTAGCTCTGCTCTCGGAGTACTGCAACCGCGTGTTCGTGCTCAACCATGGCGAAATCGCGCTGCAGGGCGAGCCACACGAGGTCTTCGCGCATACCGACGAGCTCCGTGCCATCGGCGTCGACTGCCCTCGCGTCACGCGTATCTTCAATAGCCTCGAGGCCGATGGCCTGGTAAGCGGTACCCCCTGCTTGGATGTCGATGAGGCTGAGCGCCTGATTTCGGGCATCGTCGACCCCGCACACGCGGCCATCGAAGCCCAGGCGCCCACCGGTTCCCCGCATGCACCGTCGTTGCGTCCTCATGCCAAGGACGCCGAACCCGTACTCACCTTCGACCATGTTGAGTTTGCCTATCCCAATGGCGGCGCCGCCGTACACGACCTTAGCCTGACGCTCTATCCTGGCGAGCTCGTGGGCATCGTCGGCCAGAACGGTGCCGGCAAGACCACGCTCACCAAGCTGCTCACGGGCCTGCTTAAGCCCGCCTCGGGCAGCGTGCGCGTTACGGGCCTGGATACTGCCGCGGTCCCCACGAGCCGTATCGCCCGCGAGGTCGCAACGCTCTTCCAAAACCCCGACCGCCAGATCTGCAAGGATACCGTGCTCGACGAGGTCGCCTTTGGCTTGGAGCTTACCGGCATGGACCGTGCCGAGGCCCTGCGTCGCGCCCAGCTGGTCATCGACCGCTTTGGTCTGCCCGCCGACGAGGCACCGTTCTCGCTTTCGCGTGGCCAGCGACAAATGGTGGCACTTGCCTCCGTCGTAGTGGTTGAGCCCAAGATCGTCGTGCTCGACGAGCCCACGAGCGGCTTGGACTACCGCGAGTGCATGACCGTGATGGAAACGGTACGCACCATGGCCGAGCGCGGTTGCGCCGTCATCATGGTCTGCCACGATATGGAAGTCGTCTCGGATTTTGCCGAGCGCATTGTGGTAATGGCCGACGGTCGCATCCTCGACCGCGGCCGCACGCACGAGCTGTTCTCGAACATCGAACTCATGCGGCGTGCCTACGTGGAGCCTCCCCAGGTTATTGAACTCTCGCGCCGTCTGGCATCTTCCGTCTCGCCCGCTTTTGCGCAGGTGAGCGAGGTCACCGATGTCGTTCGAATTACCAAGGAGATGGTCCACCGTGGTTAACGTCATCGACTACATGCCGGGCGATACGCTGCTGCATCGCCTGAATCCCGTCGTCAAACTGGGCCTCGCCGCCGCCATCATCGTCGGCATCTTCTTGTCCGACACCTACGTGGCGCTGCTGGGCTTTTTGGCACTCACCCTTGCGCTGGGTGCCTATGCCGGCGTCGTCGACCGTCTGTTCTCGCTGCTCAAGTTGCTGATTCCGCTCGCGCTTATCATGCTGGTGCTCCAGCTGGCCTTTATGCGCGATGGCAACGTGGTGTGGGGCTTTATCACCGACACGGGCCTCATCACGGGATCGAAGGCCTGCCTGCGCCTGCTGGGCGTGGCGTTACCACTCATCCTCATGCTCATGGTGACCAAGCTCAACGACCTTGCCAACGCCTGCGTCGAGGTGCTGCACGTACCGTATCGCTATGCTTTCACCTTTACCACGGCGCTGCGCTTTGTGCCGGTATTTGGTCAGGAGATGAACGCCATCATGGAGGCGCAGACCGCACGCGGCGTCGAGTACGACACCAAGAACCCCATCAAGAAGCTTAAGCTCATGCTGCCACTGTGCGTGCCACTGCTCATCTCGAGCGTGGGCAAGACCGATGCCACAGCCTTGGCGGCAGAACAGCGCGGCTTCTATCTGCGTACGCGCGCCAGCTCGTACAAGCGCTACCCCATCAAGGGCCTGGACATCGCCGTGCTCATCGTCAGCATCGCCCTCATCGCCATCGGCTTCCTGTTCTAGTTCACCACTGACAGCAACCGCCCAACGCAAAAGGCCTCGGCTCGCACCAAACAAGCCGAGGCCTTACTGTTTCACCAGATAAAACCTACCAAAATTAACCTGTCCCTTTTTGACAGGTCGGAAGCTAGAGGCGGTAGGGAGCGCCGCTACGGATGATGGATTCGCGCACCAGGACATCCATGGCGTCGAGGGTGATCTCGGGCATCTCTCGGTACTTTTGCAACACCGAGAGCTCGGTGCAGGCCAGAATGACGCGGTCGCAGCCGCTACGGGCGAACTCCCACATCACGCGGTCGAACTTATCCATATCGGGCTCACGTCCGGCCTTCACATCATCGTAGATAAGCGACATCACATCGTTCTGACGTTTCTCGCTGGGATAGACAACCTCAACACCCGCAGCCTTACATTCGCGGCCGTAGACACCCGCGCCCACGGTTCCGTCGGTGCCCATGATGCCAATCTTGTGCACCGGCTCGGCCGGCATACTCAGGTTGGGGTCGAACTCGCACTCCCCCATCACCGCACCGGCCAGAGCATAGCGCACCGACTCACGCGGCATGTGGATAATCGGCACCTTCGTAAACGACTGGATCTGGTCGTAGAAGTAGTGCGACGTGTTGCAGGGAATGGCAATGTGCGCACAGCCCAGCGACTCGAGTGCCTGGGCACACTCTTTCATGGTCGCCAGCAGCTTGGCATGCTCGCCGGTCTTAATGGCCAACGTGCGGTCGGGCATGGTCGACTTGGAGAGCACCACCATGTCGATATGTTCCTGATCGCAGGCAGCAGCCGTATGACGCACCACTTGGTCGTAGTAATACGACGTGGCCTCGGCGCCCATGCCGCCGATAACTCCCAGCTTTTCCATCGCCGCCTCCTTGGTGACGCTTGCGCAATTGCGCGTATCATACCCGCGCCCGCCCGATGCAAACCGGACGGGCGCCGCGCTCATCTACTTGTAATACGTCTTGAACAGCTTAAAGTGGCGCAGCTTGGTGTGCCACATGCGCAGCCAGCGGTTAAAGACAAAGTCGCCCTTCATAAACGAAGGGTCGGCGCCCTTGCCTTCCTTGTCCAGGCGATGCACCTTAGCGCGCAGCTCGGGATCCTTGACGTACTTGTCGACGACGCCCATGGGGACGACCATCCACAGGGCCTCGTCCTGAGCCGTCACAAACTCCGGCTCAAACGGACGGTTGAACACATACTCGTCCACCACATACTTGGCAACGTTAAAGCCGCTGTTGGTAACGTAGTAGTTGCTGCGGCCCTGGCGCGTGTTGAAATCGAAGAACTTAAACGAGCCGTCGCGCTCGTCGTACTTTACGTCAAAGTTGGAATAGCCCACAAAGTGAAGGTCCTCGAGCAACTTGCGCACGCCGCCCATGAGCTCGTCGTTGGGCTCGGTAATGATACAGGCATGGTTGCCGACACCGTGGGGCTGATGCTCCTCGAGCAGCACATGGCCCAGGCACATCATGCGGACCTTACCGTTGCGGTCGGAATAGCTGGTGAGCACGCGCATGTACTCGTCGTTGCCGGGCACGCGATCCTGCAAGATCAGGTCGTCGGTGTAGCCGCTGGCATACGAGTCGCGAATGACCTGTTCCAGCTCGGCGCGGTCGGCAATCTCATAGGCCTTTTTCTGGCCCTCGAACTCGTGCTGCCACCACATGATGCCGTCAGAAGGCTTCAGAATCATCGGGTAAGGAAAATCGATCTGGTCGAGCACTTCGGCAGGTGCCTCGCCTTGGGCGTTCAGCATCGCCATGGTGAAGGTAAAGGTATGCGGATAGGGCACACCATGCTTCTCGCACAGCTCGTAGAAGATCTCCTTCTTCTGGCACTGCTCGAGCATGCTGTAGGGCGCGTAGGGAGCGACGATGTTATCCGCCAGCTCATGAGCATCCTTGGCTTGAGCCACGAGAGCGACATAGTTGTCGCCACAGCCCACAAGGACAATCGTCTTATCGGTATGCGCTTGGGCAATGCCGTTGACGGTTTTGAGCATCACGGGCATGGTGTCGATATCCACGTTGGGCGTGTAGTCGATAATCTGGCTGCGGTACGCGGGACCCGTCTGATACTTGCCAAAGACCAGACTCTTGACCTGGTACTCCTCGTAGAAGGCGCGCGCCACCGAATAGGCGTTGATGTCGCCACCGAGCAGCACGGGAATGAACTCGCGCTCTGTAAATTGCAATGCCATGGAAACTTCCTATCATGAACTGCCCACACAACGGGCGGTCTTTGCGCAACTGATTTATTCTAGCGTGCCAAGCCGCCGGCGCCCAAAGCTCCACCGTATCTATGGCAATCGACGCAATCGTCCAGCACGAAGGCCAGCACGAAGACGGCGCTCACCGTTGTATGACAATAGGCAATGAACCTACCGTTGTTGTAGGATTCAGCGTATTGACATCTTCGAGCGAAAGGCGCACACGTGCCCCAAGACCATCCGACCGATAATCCCATCCTCAATGCCGCGAGGCGCGAGCTGGCGGAACGTGCGAAAGCGACCGCTCCCCTGTGCACGGCAAACGACGCCTACAACGGGCCTGCCCGTATCGTCTCAATCAACACGTCGGAGCACAAAGGCACGCGTAAGTCACCCGTCGCCGACGGGCACGACACCGTCATCGAGCAGTTTGGCCTCGCCTCCGATGCGCACGCCGGGCATTGGCACCGTCAGGTTTCCTTTTTGGCCGCAGAGTCCATCCAGACGGCGCAGACGCGCGGGCTCGATGTGCACGAGGGCGACTTTGGCGAGAACTTCACAACCCAGGGCATCAACCTGCTCTCGCTCCCCCTGGGAACGCAGCTCAAGATTGGCAACGATGTCCTGGTCGAAATCAGCCAAATCGGCAAGGTCTGCCACACACGCTGTGCCATCTACTATCTCGCCGGCGACTGCATCTTTCCCCACGAGGGCGTTTTTGGCGTGGTACTAAAGGGCGGAGAGGTCTACGCCGGCGACGATATCCAGGTAATCAAACTCGGCGACGGCACCTGTTCGTTCACCCCCGCCGAAGCCCTCGAAGAGATTGAGCAGGCTCGCCAGAAGGGCACGCTGTAGTTATAAAACCCCACGTTGAGATGGCTTTTACAGCCCAAAACTCCTCTCAAACAGGGCTCTGTAACGTTAAAGTTGAACTCTATGGTTTCTCAACAATTCGTCATAACTGCAGGTCAAAGCCAAAGCCTCAAGTTCAACTTGACCCTTTGGAACCTTTAAGGTTCAAGTTGAGGTCGAAAGCAGTAGTAGAATACCGTTCGAACCATAACCTACGATTGATTGCAGAGGGACTGGATGCAGCATTCGAATCATCGCACCGCAGTGCTCATTGCGTCGAAGCCGGCTCGTATCATCACGAGCGCCGTGCTCGCCGTTGCGCTAACGGCCACGCCGATGCTCTCCCCCGTTGCGGCGTATGCCGCCTCGCAGGCAACGCAGGACCAGCTTTCCGCAGCCCAGCAGAAGATTGAAGCCGCCACGAGCGCCTACAACGACGCCCGCACCAAACTCGATGACCTGCAAAAGCAGATTGACTCCAATGAGGCAAGCATCGAGGAAATCGAGGCCAAGCTTCCCGAGCAGCAGGCCAAGGCAAGCTCCGCCATGCGCGATCTGTACAAGTATCAGAAGGGCACCAATCCCATCGTGAGCTTCCTGGTCAACGCACAGAGCCTGGGTGAGTTCATCACGACCTGCAAATACACCAACCAGATCACGAGCTCGAGCGTCGACGAGATCGAACAGCTCAATAACATGCAAACCGAACTCGAGCAGAACAAGGCTGAGCTCCAGCAGGCCAAGTCTCAGCTTGAGGCAGAGCAGAAAAACGCCGAGGATGCGCTGGCGCAGGCCCAGCAGCTCCGCAGCGAGGCACAGGCAAAAGCCGAGCAGGAAAATGCCGCCGAGCTTGCCAAGCTTGAGGCCGATAAGGCCGCTGCCGCCGAGAAGCTCTCGGGCGAGGGCGTAAGCGGTAGCAATTCCAGCAGCCAGGCCACCAACACCAACACCACCATCGACACCACGGTGAACAACGCCAATACCGGTAGCTCCGATTACGATTCGTTCATTAATGAGTGGACGAGCCGCATCGACAATTATCTCGCCGGCTCCCCCATGGCAGGCCAGGGCTATAACTTTGCCGTCGCCGCTTGGAATACCGGTGTCGACCCCCGTTGGTCCCCCGCCATCGCCTGCATCGAGAGCACCAAGGGCGCTTATTGCGCCAATTCTTACAACGCCTGGGGCTGGAGTGCCCGTGGCGGCGGTTGGCGCAGCTTTGGCAGCTGGAGCGAGGGCATCTCCGCTCACGTTGCCTATCTGGGCGCCAACTACGGCTCCACCCTTACCCCGGCAGCAGCCAAAAAGTACTGCCCGCCCACGTGGCAGGACTGGTACAACAAAGTCGCCGCTCAGATGAACCGCATCTAAGTGCAACTGCAAAGGGCCCCAACGGGGCCCTTTTCTTTTAGGTAGCGGAGGTATCGACGACGCCGGTCGCATTGGCAACCGCGACTATGACGATCATGCATAGGAGCAGCACACCCAATGCCTTGAGCCAGAGTTTCGCGAGTTTCTTGCCGCGATAGCTGTCGAGCAGCGCGAATCGCCGGCGAAGACGACGCTTGTCGAACAGCGCAAAATGCATAAGCACCATAAGGCCATCGACAAAGAAAAAATACTCGATTATGAGAAGCCACGTCGGGTAGCTTTGGTTTGCTCCCGTGGGGTGAAAGACGGCAAAGTGACTTCCGGCAAAGAACACAAGCAGCGAGAAGAAGACGAGCGTATTCCAAATGCGCCCCAGAGACTCCGGAACGCGAGAGAGCAGACCACATGCAGCGGAGGCGGCGGGCCTAGGAAGCCCTGCGGGGTTTCGGGGCCCTTGGGGCGTCAACACCGTCTCCGAGGCCGGAGTACGGACAGGCGCAGGAGGCCGCACGGGGCGACTCAGATCGTATGCCGCGCGCGTCGCCCGTCCCAACGCTTCCGCGCTCGCAAAACGCTTGGCCGGGTCGAGCGCCATCGACATGCAGACGGCATCGGTAAGTGGAGTGGGAATGCCGCGCGCCTCGCATTGCTCGCGCATGTCGAGCCCTGGTTTAGGGTCGACTCCCGTCAAGCAGAAGAACAACAGAGCGCCAAGTGCGTAGACGTCGCTGCGCACACTCGTCTGCCCAAACCCATACTGCTCGGGCGGCGCATAGGGCCGTGTCCCAAACTTGACGGTGTCGGCATCGGCGCCATCGTGCCATACGCGCGCGATCCCCAGGTCGATAATCACCAGCGATGAAAATGTCAGGCCGTCATCAGGCATATAGTTGGCACCTGTCACGATGATATTCGACGGCTTGAGGTCGCGATGGATCACCGGCGCCGACGTCTCCCCCGCTATTGCAAAACCGGCGTGGAGCTCGCCCACGGCATCGCATAGGGCAGGATACAATTCACGCGCATAATCGGGGGTGGCTCCCAGACGGTCCACCAGCGCCCCGAGCGTCTCCCCTTCGATGTATTCCATAACCACGTTGAGCTCGTCGCCCACACGACGACAATCGACGATTCTGGGCAGGTGCTCAAAACGTCTGCCCGCCCGTTGAGCGGCAAACAGACGCCCGTATGCCCCGCCGATTTGAGCCGAAGCATCGATGCGTTTACGAACAAAGGGACCGAGCGAACCACCGCCGGTTCCTTCAAAGTACACGAGCTCGGTTGTTTCAACGGACGAGCGCTTAAGTACACGCTCCACGCGATAGCTGTCGTCGCGACCGAGCGACGCCAGGTGCTCGGCAAGCGCTGCGGTCAGCTCGTCATCGGAATATGTTGGGGTCTGAGTATCCATAGCCTCCATCATAGCGCAGGGCGCAGACACCCCATGGCATCCGCGCCCCGTTCGTTTGCATCGTTGTTCGGCAGCTCCGCCGGCTCAGATATCAGCCGCTAACTCACCGTCTCCTCGCCAAAGCCATACAGTTCCTCGTTGACCTTTTGGAGACTGCACCCGCGATCGATGCAAAAGATGATAATCGCATCGCGGCGGTCCTTGCAGTTAAGGACGCTTACCCCGGCAGCCGTCAGCGCACGGTTGGTCTCTTTGAGCGTCAGCGCCATCGCAAAGGCAATCTGCAGCACCTTATTGCGACTCGGATGACGCGCACCGGTAAAGATCTGATAGCCAAAGGTCTCATTGAGATCGGCCATACGGACCACGCGCGAGCGCTCCAAGCCCTTTTCCTGCAGTAGCTGCTTCAGGTAGTCCGAAAGCGACGGGCGGCAAAGTCGTGTTCTTTGATATAGCCATCAATGTTTGGCGCGTCGAGAAGCTCATTGAGTAATTCGTCAGTCAGCTTTTTATCGGGCATACGATTTCACCTCCCCCAGCGCATGCAACATGCTAGAAACCGCTCACATCCGAACGCTCCCAGCTAGCAACCTGGTCGGGAGACACCGTACCCAGCGCCTCGAACTTCCAGGAGCCGCCCGCCTTCAGATGATTGGTGTTTGCAAGAGCCGTTCCAACCTGGTTGCCATCGGCATCATACAGAACATATTCAATCTGAATGTAGCTCTTTTCCTTGTCCGTGTTATTGGTCAGCGTGCCCGTGATCTTATAGGTAAACTGATTGGAAGTGTCTTCAGCCTCGTCAGCAATGGTATACGGTTCTTGCGGTTCTTTTTGCTCCTCAGCCTGCTGTGTCGTCTCGGCAGGTTTTGCCGAATCGCTCGCAGACGAATCGGTTGAGTTGCCGCCCATAGAGCCCACGGCACCGACAATAACCAGCACCACGATGATGCCTAGGACAATCTTGCCGATCGGCTTCTTTCCCTCTTTTGCCATTATTCATCCTTCCTACGATCCGGCTACCGTGCCGGCACACAGCACATCGTAGGAAGGATTGAACTTGAATTCATTAGCTGAGAGCTAAGGTTGCGGTAAACGGCCAATGCAGTTATCCAAACGCCGAGCAAACGCACTTTGCGCGACCGTCTGCCAGCAGTGATCAACCCACCGTGACGGATTCCCCGGTAAAAGCACTGATCATCAACAGGACAAAGAAAACAAGGTAGCTGACACTCAGCAGGTACGCAATGATCAGAAAGACGACCCAGCCGACATTGGTTTTACCGTCGGCACGGCGTTGCCCGCGATTGCGGCAGAGCCAAATCGTCACGCCGATGGCAGTGATAAACAGCACGAGCGCCGCCGCGGCAAGCCCAGCAAGTGCAAACATCACGCCAATGCTCACAGCAATAACCGGAAGCAACAACAAGCCGCATCCACACCCACCGGGACTATAAACGGCAGTCTGTCGGCGTCGTTCCATCGTCACTCCAACCTCAACATCTTTGAGCACTACAATGCGATAGCCTGCTGGACAGGAACGATCTTATCCAGTTCCGGTTCGATGCGCCTCTTCTCCGCCTCGAGATCAAACGCTATCTGGGCGCGCAGCCAATAACCATCCGTCAGGCCAAAGTAGCGGCAAAGGCGAAGGTCGGTGTCGGCCGTCACACGACGCCTTCCCAAGATAATCTGCCCAATGCGTTGAGCCGGAATCCCGGTCTCCTTAGCAAGGCGATATTGAGAAATGCCCATAGGGACAAGAAACTCCTCTTTGAGAAGCTCACCAGGAGTCACCGGCGGCAGCAAATCGGACGCAGTTTCATCACTTGTGATAATCGACGATTTCGACATTCCAAGCCATCCCCTGTCTCCACTCAAAACAGACCCGATAGCGCTCATTACGATGCAATCATAGTATCGCCTTACGTTAATAACGTCAAACGTTTCTATAGACTTACATCTCTATTATACCGTACATCTGTTCGTATATTCTAGAGCAAACATCCTTCGTCAATTAACCAAGCGAAAGCAGTCGTTTGTAGACATCGAGGCCTTTGAGCAGGATTTCCTCGTCAAAGAGCATGGTATCGGTATGCAGAGCGCTCGTGGCATAGGCGGGACAGCCATCCGAATCGTTCGGATTATCTTGGCCGGCAGGCGCGCCCGTGCCCAGCAAGAAGAACACGCCCGGCAGACGGCGCTGATAGAACGCGAAATCCTCGGCGATCAGCAGCGGCTCGTCCACAAGTTGCAGTTCGGGCAGAGCGGGCGCGATTCGGGCAAATAACTCGGGGTCGTTGTCGACCGGCGGATAGCCCTCAGCAAAGTCGAGATCGTACGTGCAGCCCGTTGCAGCGCACGCCTCGTCGAGTACACGGCGCACGCCTTCGCGCGCGCGGTCGAACATACCGTCCGTAAACACGCGCAGGCTGCCAGCCACATGGGCCTCCCCCGCCACCGCATTGCAGACGGTGCCGGCCTGCAGCAGGCCGAACTTACCAATGCAGGGCTCGTCGGCACCCAACTCGTCCATGAGCTCACGCTCGGAAACCAAGAACTTGGCAGCCGCCAATGCTGCATCGTGCGATTCGCCAACGGGAACGCCGTAGGTCTTGGCAATATGGATGCTCGTCCCGTGAATATGAATGTGTGTCTCACTCGAACGCGCCAGCAACGGACCGGAGCAGCTCGCCAACGTGCCGGTGGGCAAATCTGGCCATACGTGGAAGCCAAAGATGCGATCTGCCCCATAGCGCTCGAATACGCCGCTCTCACACACCGTCTTGGCGCCACCGGTCGTTTCCTCGGCCGGCTGAAACACAAAGAGCACGTTGCGCTTGATGGCACCCGGCTGCTCACGAATCGTGCGATCAACAAAAGTTGCCGCCGCAAGTGCCATAGCCATGTGTCCATCGTGTCCGCAAGCATGCATTTTGCCGGGATGGGACGAGGCAAAGGCCGCGCCTGTTGCCTCCGCGATGGGCAGGGCGTCCATGTCGGCGCGAATCGCCGTAGCATGCGCGGCGCCCGTGCCGGCATCGAAGAAAGCGCAGACGCAGCTGGGACACGGATGGGTCACCTCGCAGGCGAGCGGCGCCAACACGCCCTCAATATAGGCGATAGTCTGCGGAAGATCGAAGTCGAGCTCCGGGATCCTGTGCAAGTCGCGCCGATAGCGACGGAGTTCTTGGAGCTCGATCATAAAGGTTCCTTTCATAGGTGCGCGCCAGTTGCCGTCTTATTGTGCCGCAAGATTGCCGCACCCTTATTTCCAGCATATCCCTGCATTTTTTAAACGTTATATACGAATACTCTTGTTTGGTAAAGTGCAACGTGGTAGGGTCTTTACCACTTGATAGAGGCGCGGGCACGAAGATCCGCGGGCGAGCCGGCAGGCTTTGACCCCGCGGGGAGGCGAAACCCGCCGAACTGGGTTTTTCGGGCACGAACAACCTGGTGGGCCTGCGGGAAATACCCGCAGGACTGTCTGCAGCAATGCGGGAGCGCTATCCGGACATTGGGTCCACGCTATGCGGATTCGATGCGCAGATGGCGCCGTCTGGATAGCGAGGTTTACGGGACATGGCATTGACCCCCAACGAGGCATATGCGGCCAAGCAGCCGTTTGTCGACAAGGAGACGCTCGAGCATATCGTCGAGCAGTTCCCCACGCCATTTCATCTATACGACGAGGCGGGCATCCGCCGCAACATGCAAGAAGTGCGCGACGCCTTTGCATGGAACCCGGGCTTTAAGGAATACTTTGCCGTCAAGGCTAATCCCAACCCGGCGCTCATCTCCATTCTCAACGAATACGGCTGCGGTTGCGATTGCTCGAGCTATACCGAGCTCATGATTGCCCGCTCACTGGGTATCACCGGCCACGACATCATGTTCTCGTCCAACGACACGCCGGCGGCGGATTTTGAGCTCGCCGACAAACTGGGTGCCATCGTCAACTTTGACGACATCAGCCATATCGATTTCTTTGAGCGCGTTGCGGGACCCATCCCCAAGACGGTCAGCTGCCGTTTTAACCCGGGCGGCCTGTTCCAGCTCTCCAACGGCATTATGGACAACCCTGGCGACTCCAAATACGGCATGACCACCGAGCAGCTCTTTGAGGCTTTCCGTATGCTCAAGGCCAAGGGCGCCGAGCATTTTGGCATCCATGCCTTCCTTGCCAGTAACACCGTCACTAACGACTACTACCCCAAGCTCGCACGCATCCTCTTTGAGCTTGCCGTGCGCCTGGAGCGCGAGACCGGCGCACATGTCGCCTTTATCAATCTGTCCGGCGGCGTCGGCATCCCCTATCTGCCCGAGCAGCAGGCTAACGACATTCACGCCATCGGCGAGGGAGTGCACGCGGCATACGACGAGATCCTGGTTCCCGCCGGCATGGGCGATGTGGCCATCTTCACCGAGATGGGCCGCTTTATGATGGGCCCCTACGGCTGCCTGATCACCAAGGCCATCCACGAGAAGCAGATTTACAAGGACTATATCGGCGTGGACGCAAGCGCCGTCGACCTCATTCGTCCCGCTATGTATGGTGCCTACCACCACATTACGGTAATGGGCCAGCCGGGTGGCGCCGACAAGACCACAGCGCCCGTTACGGACACCTACGACATCACGGGTAATCTGTGCGAGAACAACGACAAGTTCGCCATCGATCGCGAGCTGCCGCATATCGACATGGGTGATGTGCTCGTGATCCACGATACCGGCGCGCATGGCTACTCCATGGGCTACAACTACAACGGCCGTCTGCGCTCCGCCGAGGTCCTGCTGCGCCCCGATGGCTCGGCAGATCTCATTCGTCGCGCCGAGCGCCCGGGCGATTACTTTGCCACGCTCGACGTGCTGCCGAGCGGCCGAGAGCTGCTGGCCAAGTCGCGCGCCGAAAGTGCCCGCCGTCGCGCCCAAGACGAGCGCCTGGCCGTCGCCGCTCAGTGGAACAAACGCATCCAGGTCGCGGAAGCGAAGGAGAAGAACATGGACATCCGCAATCTCGAGGGCTCAATCGTCGCCCTTGTTACGCCATTTAAAAAGGACGGCAGTGTCGACTTTGACGCACTCGAGCGCCTTATCGATTTCCACCTGCAAAACGGCACCGACGCCATCCTCACCCTGGGCACCACCGGCGAGAGCGCCACGATGACCGA